>JBFXGD010000011.1:0-44042 GCA_050178385.1 Calditrichaceae bacterium | reverse complement strand
TGAACATATCAGGAACAAATTAATTAGCACCGCCACCCTGCTGGTTCTTATATTCGCGATTCTGATTTTTTTTGTGATAATTATTTATAATAATTTCTTTCAGTTAATCCTTTTCACGGAAAACCACCGGCAGGGGATCTATCTACTTCCCATCCTGATTTTACTCACCACCGAGTCAACTATTCTTATAACCGTTTTAAAGGCCGAACGGAGAACAAAGCGCTACCTTATCGTTACACTGACTCAAAGCATATCATTCATTCTTATTTTCCTGGCCGGTCTCGCGATGGGATTTGGTTTATCCGCATTTTTCACGGCTTATATTATTTCGGAAATAAGTGTTTACACGCTGACCGGTGAGATGATCAAAAAGGCGATGCCCGCGGGATTTGATACAGGACTTCTCGGGAAACTATTAAAAATCGGATTACCGCTGATGGGTGTAGCAATTGCCAATTTACTTTTATATCAGGCCGATCACTATCTCATTAAAACCATGATAAATGTGGAATCCACTGGGATCTATAACTACGGTTACAAATTCGCGGCCGTTCCGGGAATGTTTGTGGTACTCATCAACAATGTTTGGATGCCCAGACTTTTTGAGAAAGGAGACTCATACGACAGAGATTTAATAAAAGAATTTTCGACTCTCGTCATAACGTTTTGCACGGGTATTTACCTTTTACTCGTTGCAGTCTTTAAATACGGGGGAAGTTTATTGATCCCACCGGGTTTTGAACAATCGTTTCAGATTCTGATCATAGCGGGATTCGGTTATCTCTTTTACTCACATGTTCAGATATTGGATACGCTGCTGATTTTACGAAAAAAAACGCTGTATCTGTTCATCATTTCGCTCGTTTCTCTGGTCATTAATATTATTTTAAACCTTGCCCTGATCCCCAAATACGGAATGCCAAGCGCTGCCGCTGTCACGACATTCAGTTTTTTTATTTCCTGGATTCTGATCTTGTTGTATCTTGGCATATATGAGAAAAAACTTTTTTCTTACGGAATGGCTATTGAATTTTTAATTGTGATCATACCCGCTGTCACGTTTATGCTTTTCACATCACTGCAAATCAGTGTTTTGTTGTATGTGCCTGTATTTATATTTGTAATTCTAAGGAATAAATTATTCCGGTCGCTGATAAGTTCCATCAAGGTTTCTTCGGATGATATCTAAATAAATTTCAGATTCTTTTTCCCATGTATATTTTCCCTTTATTTTTTCTAAATTCTTTTCAAAACGTGCTCTGTTTTCTTTAATAAGCATTTTACGTATGGCTTCTTTTATTTCTTCAACTGAATCAGGTTTAACCGCGTAGCCGATCGTTTCTCTCTCGATTATATTCCTGATTTCAGGATAATTACTTCCTATCACCGGCACCCCGGCCTGTATGTACTCAAAAAGTTTATTTGGTAACGCGTGATAATAGCTTAGCCCTTTCCCGGCAATGGTAGTAAATCCTATATCGGCAGATTGGGTAAATTTCGAAAGCTCATTAAAAGGTACGGCATTAATAAAAACGACACTTTTTTTAATCCGGTACTCCCTGGTCAGGTTTTTTAGATAATCTTTGTACGGTCCGTCTCCCACTATAAACAAAATCATCCCGCTTATACCGGCCATTGCCTTTAGAATATACTCAATTCCCCTTCCCTTAAATACCATACCCTGATAAATCCCGATTTTGACATCAGCCGGTACACCATACGTCACTCTCAGATAATTCTCCTGGAAGGCCTCCGACGGATCGGGTATATTTCTGACTACCCCCGGCTCATTTTCAAGGTGATACATTTTTTTTAGATAAGCCGCGTCCGATTTACAAACCATAAAGATATCCAATGATTTCCTGATGGCCCATTTTTCATAAAAAAACCAGATTTTTCTTTTTACCGGATTATCCGCGATGGCATTCACTCCCTGGAATAACTCAACACTGTCATAAATATAGCTGCAGGGCTGAATTATTTTCTTAATTCTCAGGGGAAGCAAGGGATATACATCGTATGAGATAAACAAGTCCGCCTTTTGCTTAATCAGCCAGCTTAAGGATTTAAGAAAAAATTCCGCGAAATACAAAAACCCGTTTTTAAAACGAAGATCCATAAACTGGAGATTGATTCCTTCCCATATATTCATATCAAGCCGTCTGTTTCGTATGGCAAGCAGAACAAGATTCGGGAACTGTTTTTTTAATGTCATTACTTTTCGGTGGAGATTTGCTTCATAAATTAAATCGGAGATTGTTAAAATGACAATCCTTGTGTCCGGCTTTATCATTAGCAGTCACCTTTATATTATCCGTGAAAAGGTATCCAGATCAAAGTGAGATATTTCTCAACTAAAATTTATCAATTCATTGCGTCAGATACAAGAAGCTATAATATTTTCGGTTCAATTTCGGTATCGGGCATTTTAATTCTTATGACCGGTTGAATTCTACGTTTAGAAATGTCGCCCTGGATGATTTTGTACGAGGAAACAGTTGATAAATGAATTTCAATAAAGTACGGATTATCGATCATCGTATAAATTTCCGGATAGCTTTACTAATTTCCTGGACATTGTACGGTTTTTTTACTACGCCGGAGAACCCGTATTTTTTATAATCAGCCATAACCGGATCGTTTGAATAACCGCTTGATACAATGACGCGAACTTCCGGATCGATTTTCAGCAACTCGACGACAGCATCTTTACCACCCATACCGCCCGGGACCGTCAGATCCATTATAACCAGATCATAAGGCTTGCCTTCTTTCCTCGCCAGCTCAAATAATTTAACAGCTTCCTTTCCATCAAAAGCCGGAACCATTTCCAATCCAAGATGCGCAAAAATTTCTTTTCCAAGATCAATGATGAGCTGATCGTCATCCATTAGCAAAATTTTACCGCTCATTTTCCCTGATTCCCGGCATTCTGTAATAGTTGTAGCCCTGGTTTTTTCTGATGCCGGTAAATATATTTGGAAACGGGTTCCTTTTCCTAATTTCGAATCTACCGTTACATACCCGTTATGGTTCTTTATAATTGAGAATGTGGTCGCCAGACCAAGACCGCTTCCATCTTTTTTTGTGGTAAAATAAGGATCAAAAACCTTAGGAAGTATTTTTTTTGGTATTCCCACACCCTCATCAAGAATATCAATTTTTATGTAATTACCGGCTGAAACCGGTATGTTGTCTTGTGATGAGTTTGTCATATTTTCCAGATTGATATAAATGGTGCCGCCATTCGGCATTGAGTGAATCGCATTAATGATGATATTATTGATTACCTGATTTATCTGGCCGGAATCCACATCCACCATCCATAAGTCTTCCTGAAAATGAATATCATATTTAATTTTTGTGCCACGGAGCATAAATTCGACCGAATCCTTTATTAATTCGACAATGGATGCCGTTTTTTTGACAGGAACACCGCCTTTTGAGAAGGTCAGCAACTGCTGTGTAAGATCCTGAGCGCGCATAAGCGCTTTTTCCGCCGTGTTGAGACGTTCAAAAATTTTATCATCGGTTTCGCAATACATTTTTGCAAGTGAAACGTTGCCTAATATGGCGGTGAGTATATTGTTAAAATCATGAGCGATTCCTCCGGCAAGTATTCCAAGCGATTCCAGTTTCTGGCTTTTAAGAAGCTCCTCCTGCAATTTTTTCCGATCGGTGACATCCCTGATGGCAATGACCGCCCCAATAATCTGACCTTCATTTTTTCTTATCGGAGCCGCGGAAATTTCTATACTTTTTGAAATATTCCACTTATCGATCATAAAGATATTTTTAGGCGAATGAAAAATCTCCTCTTTATCCAGCACAAATTCCACCGGGTTTTGAGCGGTATCACCGGTTTCATCAACAAATATTTTCAACACATCAGCCACGGGACGATTCTTTGCGGAAGATTCTTTCCAGCCTGTCAGAGTTTCCGCCACGGTGTTCATAAGCATAATTTTACCTTTATGATCCGTTGTTATAACACCGTCTCCTATGGAACCGAGAGTTACTGAAAGTTTCTCCCTTTCTGAGTTTAACCATTCCTGATATTGTATTCTCCTGATGGCGGCTGAAAGATTCTCCGCCAGTACATTTCCAATATTTATATGTTCTTTGTTGAGCGTATAGAGTTCGGGAAAATATACCGCAAATTTACCCAATATCTTATTATCACCGATTAACGGGAAGAGCGCGCAGGAAACAATACCCTCTCTTTCAAGACGTGACTGAATTTTCTCGCTTAATTCGGATTTGGATATATCCGGTATAATCAAAGGTTTAATACTGGGATCCGTTGATTTCCATGGAAAATTTTCTTTTCCTTCGAATATACTTGTCTTATACATCTTTTCATTCCGGTCAAATCTTCGGTATTCGCCTTTTCCGAATACCATCACGGATGATTGATTTGCATTTAGAATTTTGATGCTGCCCCGGATCACAGTTTCAAAAGTTTCCCGAAGCGTCACAGATCGGTTAAGTTTTTCAGCAATATCACGGATTTGCTGTGTCCGGTTCACCAGCTGAACTAATGAATCTTCGGCCAGTTTTCTTTCTGTGATATCCACGTTAATCGCCAGAAAACTTACTATATTACCGTTTACATCATATAGGGGGCGGGCTGCCCTGGAAACATAGATTTTCCTGCCATCCTTTTTTAGCATTGGTATTTCCGCACGAACAATATTACCCTTGCGGATCTGTGAGAATTTTTCTTTATAGGTGTAGATTGCACCCGGATCGATCAGCTGTGTAATATGTTTTCCAATAAGCTCATCCCGGCTAAACCCCAGATACTGTTCTTCACTTTCGCTGCAATCGACGATGTATCCGTCCATATCAATTATTTCGCCACCAAACGGCAGAAGATTAAACAATTGCCGGTAGCGAAGTTCGCTCTCCTTCATGGCGGTTTCGTTTTCTTTTCTCCTGGTGACATCACGCGCGATCCCAATACCCAGAACGACTTTCCCATTTTCAATTTTCAAACTTACTGTAAATTCGGCAAACAGGTATCCACCGTCTTTCCTGCGGATACGCAGTTCATAGTATGGTGTTTTTTTGCCGTTTATCTGTCTTTTAAATATCTGTTCAGCCAGTTTTAGATCATCAGGGTGACATAACTGTGAAAAATGTTTTCCAATCCACTCATCTGCTGTAAATCCTGTAGCTTTTTCAAATGCCGGATTAAGCGAAACTATGGTGCCGTCCGGCCGCATGGAATAAATGGTGTCCCTTGCGGAATCTATCAGCATTCGATAACGGTATTCTGATTCGATCAACGCGGTTTCCGTTTTTTTGCGATCCGTAATATCGACTGCTGTTCCGATAGCTGCGGGTTTGCCGTTGTATTCTATGAACGCGGCCTTAAAATCAATCCATTTCTCCTGCCCGCTCCTTGATAATATTTTTATTTCATATTGCGAAGATACATGCTCGCCCCGCTGTCGGGCCTTCCCCCGTTCCCTGACCAATTCCCTGTAATCCGGATGTACAAGCTCCCAAAAATTCATTTTTAGTAATTCGCGCTTAGTTAATCCGGAAATATTTTCTGTCATGCGGTTCACATATTTAAAATTGTCACCCTGATAGATAAATATGGCCGTTGCGGCTGTCTCCGCCAATGTCCTGAACAGAGCCTCACTTTGCTTTAGGGCTTCTTCCGTTTTTTTCCGTGCGGTGACATCTTTAAAAATCACCTGAACTGCCTCTTCTCCGCGGAAAAGTACCGGTGTAGCTATCAATTCCGCATCAATAACACTCCCGTCTTCCCGTATAAACTTTTCATCTGCGACAGGAACAGATTGCCCTGTATTCTTCATTTCGACAACACGTTTTTTTACAAATTCTCTGTAATCCGGATGCACAAAATCGTATATGGATTTCCCGATTATATTTCGGGGATTTGTTCCTTTGAAAAAGGCAACCGCCGCGGGATTCGCGAACAGAATCTCTCCGAATCGGTGAATTACAATACTGTCGGAAGAATGCTTGATAAGTTTTGCATACCGTTCTTCACTTTCTATAAGCGCTCTTTCCGCTGTCTTTAATTCTGAGGTGTTCGTCAGTATCGTTAATAAAGCATCTTTTCCGTTTGTCTTTAATCTGACGTTGGAAATCCTGACATCAATGATCTGTCCTTCGAAGTCGGTAATTGTTGAATCATTAAAAGAGTGTACTGATGAAGATTTTTCGCCGCTCTTAGTTTCCCCATGTTCCAGAATATCCCGAATGTCCCGGCCTATGAAGTCATCTTGATCCTTGGCGTTAAACAACCTAACCATCAATTCATTTACGAATAATATTTTTGAGTTTTCTGATAAAATTATCGCATGAGAAATATTCCCGAAGTAATTATTGGCTATCTCATTCAATTCAAAACAATCCATTTCCCGCAGTCTGTCTAATTCGGATTGCCGGGAAATAAATTTTTCGACAAGCTCTTCTTTTGATAATTTTAAAAGAGACTTTTTGTCAAGCATAATATCTCCAATTGTCCGGAGTAAATCCTATGAAAATAATCTTGACTATTATAAGTGGATATTATTTAGTCATCGAAAGGAATTACTCATAACATTAGTAATATATATACTTTTATGAGACTGGATCGTTTCTAAGGTAAGTCAAATTATGGATGTTTGAATAGATTTTTATTGATGCAATGCTTTTTGAGTCGGTATTGAAGGGTTTTGTAGGTGATCCCCAGCAAACTTGCCGCTTGTTTCAGGGATCCTTCAGATTTTTGTAACGCATCGATGAGTAAAGTTTTTTCCAGTTCGGGAAGTTTTTTCGGAAAATTGCCTGAGCTGATGTTTTTGACGGTATTGGGCATCATAAGTTGTTCTGCGTCAATGGATTCACCATCATTTAAAATGACTGTTTTTTCCATAATATTTTCCAGCTCCCTAACATTGCCCGGAAATGCGTATGCTTCAAGCGCTCCAAGGGCCTCTGATGATAGCGTCGGCTCCTTTTTTGCATACAGCGTCGCGTATTTTTTAAGAAAATGTCCTGCGAGTAATGGGATATCAGAGCGGCGTTCGCTTAAGGCGGGAAGGTCTATTTTAAATACATTTAATCTGTGATACAGATCCACCCTGAAACTTCCATTGCTTGTTTTATCTTCAAGATCATCATTTGTCGCGGCGATAACTCTTACATCCAGATCAATCGTCCTGTTCGATCCGATTCTCTCTATTTTCTTTTCCTGAAGTACCCGCAGCAGCCGCGTTTGCAAATCGATGCGCATCGTACTTATTTCGTCAAGGAAAATGGTACCACCCTGCGCTTGTTCAAATTTTCCGATATAGGTCTTATGAGCACCGGTAAAAGCACCTTTCTCATGCCCGAAAAGTTCACTCTCAATAAGAGTTTCAGGGATAGCGCCGCAGTTAAAAGCAACAAAGGGACCATTTTTTCGGACACCGCTGTAGTGAATTGCTCTCGCCGCGAGCTCTTTTCCGGTTCCGCTTTCACCCGTAATTAAAACCGTTGCGTCGATATCCTTAATCCGCTCAATTAATTGATATACTTTTTGCATTGAAGCGCTGTTACCAATCAGATTATGATATTCATAGCGATGCGTGATTTCTTCTTTTAATTTTCTGTTTTCCTGAAGAAGACTCACTTTTTCCGACACTCGCTGAATAACCCTGAGCAGATCATCTTTTTGAAAGGGTTTTGCAAGATAATCGTACGCGCCTTTTTTTATGGCGGTAACCGCTCCCGGAATTGTGCCGAACGCGGTCATTATGATCACTTGTATATCGGGTTTCAGTTCCAAAACACTGCTCAACAACTGCACACCGTCCATTCCGGGCATTCTCAAATCGGTGAGCACAATGTGATATTCTCCGCCGATCAGCATATCCAGCGCGGTTTCTCCATCCGCGGCGGTTCCCACCGTATATCCGGCGTCCTCAAGAATGTCCGTTAGTATCGCGCGCTGCGCTTTTTCATCATCTACAACTAAAATATTCATCCTGTTTACCTGTTATGCGAGCGTTATGACAACCTCGGTTCCCTCACCCAAACGACTGTTGATTTCAATCTCACCCTGATGTTCTTTCACAATTTTATAGGCGGTGGGAAGCCCCAAACCGGTTCCTGATGATCTGGTTGTAAAGAACAGGTCGAATATATGCTCTCTGTCCTTTTCGGCAATTCCGCTTCCGTTATCGGAAATAATCAGTGATTTTGATTTCAAGTCTGTCTTAATCGTGAGTACACCGCCTTCCGGCATCGCCTGAATCGAATTTATTATGATATTTACTACGGCGGTCTTCAGACGTTCCTTATCGACCTCCAGTATGAACGGTTCATCGAAGTCAATATTTGTTGATATGGATTTGCTTACGAATTCACGCTGATAAAGATTCAGAACTTCGGTTAGGAGCAGATTGATGTCTTCCGGTTTTTTGACCAGGTGCTCGCTTCTTACATAATTCAGAAAATTGTTTACCGTCTTA
This sequence comes from Calditrichaceae bacterium, assembly GCA_050178385.1. GTDB lineage: Bacteria > Calditrichota > Calditrichia > Calditrichales > JBFXGD01 > JBFXGD01. The sequence goes on along the minus strand of JBFXGD010000011.1, from coordinate 35,565 downwards.
TCCAGACGTCGTATTTCCGACTGAACGGTACCGATATATTCATCGGTCTGCCGATTATCACCTGATGAGAGTTTGTCTTTCAAATGTTCGATCGTAAGATTTATGGCATTCAGCGGATTCTTAATTTCATGCGCCACCCCTGCCGCAAGCTGCCCCAGGGATGCCAGACGCTCTTTACGGCGCAGTAATTGTTCTTTGTCTTTGTTTTTCCGCAATTCCGATACCATCTGATTAAATGAATGAGCGAGTTCCCCCATCTCATCATTGGATTTTGATTCAACATTCGCGTTAAAATCACCTTCAACAAGTTGATCAAAACCATCTTTTAGGGAATGGATAGGTCTCAGAAATGATTTGGCAATAAAGACAATTGCGATAATCGAAAGACCAAACAAAAGAAATGTAACGATCATATTGCGGCGGCTGAGATTTGCGATGGTCGCGTTGATTTCAGATGTATTATAACTATAACGGAGCAATTTTGGTGATTCAGGTTCCGTAAAATCAGGGAAAACAAATGACACTGAATAACTGTCTTTTTTAGCATTCACATTTTTTAATATTTTCAGGTGCCTGGTCAATGAATCTATTTTCACCCTGTGTGTTTCATTAATATCAATTTCAATGTTTTTGAACCGGTCTTTCAGACTGTCTAAACGTAGAGCATGTTTCTCTGATCCCTCCCTCATCACCTTAATTTTTTCATTAAAACCGGCTATTTTTTCTCCCGGAGCGAGAATTTCAATTTTTATCTTTTCCTTCAGCATATCACCTTTACGGCGTATTTCAGTCCACACAAGCGAATCGCTGAACTGTAGAATGCTATCTGAAAACACTTCCAGTTCTTCAAATTCACTGTCCAGCCGTCTAACCAGGGAATCATCCGGAAGAGAAAATTTATCCGGCGCATAGGCGTCACCGGTCAAATATTCATCTGTAGCCATGTTTATTGATGATGAAAGACGGGTTAATTCCTTGACGATATCCTTCTGAGTGCGGTTGGTAAAATAGAATTGAAGAAGCAGAATAAATGCCATCAAAACTGAAACGATGATAATAAATTTTGTCCTGATGCCTATGTACTTTTTTTGTTTTGGCATTTTTCTGATGATCCGGAAATTGATAAGATGTATAAAAGGGGACTATGCGTCCCCCCGGGAAACTACTTATATGATATAGATTTTAAAATCAATGTCAATATCTTTTAATTCTGATTTTACATCACCAATATGTTTTTTCAATACTTTAACATGATCTTTTAATACATCGAGAGAGTCATCCAGTTCTTCCTTCTCTATCCAGATCATCTTCTGATCCGGAAATTGTATATTCATCTCGCCTGTTTTTTTCTCAAGAGTGACATTCACATCTTTTTTACTACCGTTTCTGATAAATTTTATATTTACCTTTTCTTCCGGATTATAATAATTCAAGGTTCGCACCAGGTCGGAATAATCTTCTATTTTACGTTTTTCGATCCCGGTGATCACATCTCCGGCCTTTAATCCCGCTTTCTCTGCCGGAGAATCTTTAATCACTTCTTCAATAAGAACGCCGTATTCCGCTTTAAAATAATCAAGCATCTGCTTTTTCAGGTTTTTCGCCTGCACACCAAGAAACCCACCTTTGTCGGACATAAGATCAGGAGGCATATTCATATGAAATTCTTTCATCATACCCGGAATCTTTTGTACTTCTTCCATATCCATGTCAAAATCAAAGTCATCGTCTTCAAAATTATATTCATACCCCGATAAATTGAGTTCAGTAAATGTTCCCGTAAAGGACATTTCCCTACCATCCCGAAGCGCTTTGAAAGTTACCGATTTCGCTTCTTCATAATCTTTTACGAGATCATTCAGTTCTTCCGCGTTTTTAATTTCAGCGCCATCAAAGTAAACAATTACATCATTCTTTTGTACACCGATTTTTTGCGCTTCACTCCCATCGATAACATCCACGACCAGTGCCCCCGAATCTTTGTTCAGCTTAGCTTTATCATTTTTATCCAGGTTTTTTACAAGCATACCGAGTCCATTTTTTCCATCAACATTCAGACGTATCTTTATTTCTTTTTTCCCGTCCGCTGCCGAACTGAATAATGCTGTTATGGTAATTAGCAAAAACACCGTGATCATTTTTAATGAATTCATACATACCTCCAATTTATTGGTTGATTAATTATCTGATATGAATTAATCAACTTCCATGCCAGAACTTAAAACCACATCCGGCGCGGTTTATTCCAGTTTATATATGCGAATTACCTCAAATGAGGCATTTATCATACCTTATTTGAGGTATGACCTTTTCAATAGCTGATTCAATGTACTTAAAAAAGTAATGACGCGCGGACAAATTTTCAATGTCCTATTTGTATAAATCAGGTCGATTCCATAAATTTATGGCTAAAAGCAAACTTCAGACAATTGTTATGGAGGCGAGATGGAGTGGAGAGCAAGTCATATTCTGGTTAAAGACAGAAAACTGGCGGATGTTATTTTAAAAAAATTGAAGTCCGGCGGTAATTTTGCCGCATTGGCTAAGGAGTTTTCGACCTGTCCCAGTAAAGGCAAAGGCGGTGATCTGGGGTGGTTTGGGCCAGGGAAAATGGTAAAGGAATTTGAGGATGCGACAAAAAGGTTATCGCCCGGCAGAGTCAGCGGGATTATACGTACACAATTCGGATTTCATATCATAAAAAAAACAGGGCAGAAAGAATAGTCACTCTGCCCTTAAATTGAGCTTTTAAATACTATACCAAGACATCTTATTTTAAACTTTATTAAATTGCGCCGGCATCCAGAAGGAGACCTTTTCAGATTTTTATTCTTTTATAATAAAATGAATCGACTCACTGGAGCTTGACACATTTACCCGGACTCTGTCAGGGCTTACACCATACACATCTTCAAAGAAGGCTTTAAGGGCTTCTTCAAATCCTCGTATGCGTGATAAGTTTTGCGGATACTCTATGACAAGTCTCGATGCGGGCAGATCCTGCAGATAGACGCCAACCACCGAAAGACTCTGCATGTTTGAATTCACATCAAAGTCATTTCCGCTGAAAACAAAATCCGTGAGTTTAATCTCATTATCCCTGTAAAAATAAGTAGCGCTTACCTTCATCTGCTTCTTTGCGGATGACGCTTTCACCGGTCCGGGACTCTCATCCAGATAAAATATGGCGTTCTTTTCATCTTCAACAGGCTGTGGCGTGGTTATGACTTCAACTTTTTTCTCAGGCGCGGCAATTTCAGGCTTTTCTAAGAAAATATTTTTCACCCCGGTCCATTTCATCGCATAGTTTTCAAGTTCATCTGATGCTTCAACTTTAATTTTATAACTTGCTGTAATCGGATTTTTAGGATGATCTCTCAGGAGCCATTTAAAGCTGCGGTTGATGACCTGATCATCACCGACAAGCGGCCTGATAGCGCTCCATACGGAGTCATCACCGGATTTATACAACTGAATTTTCCAGTTCAGACGCTCGGATTCTTCATCACGGATATCAGCTTTCATCGTCAATATGTAATCCGTTCTGAAAGGCTCCAGTTTAACTCCTGTTGTGTCAAATTCCAGATTTATTTCCGGCGGATTACTGTCATTTATCAGGGAAAGTACTTTGAAAGGCAGCGTTTCAGATGAACTGTTACCCGCCTTGTCAACGATCTCAATACCCGCGACAAAAGTCATATTTCTTACAAAACGGCCGTCATCCTGAATTCCGTTAAAGGATAGGGAATCATCAAATTCACCACCCCGAAGATTATATGATTTCCTATAAGCGACGATGCTGCTGTCTTCGGCGGAAACGATACTCAAATTCAGCAGTGACAAACCTGAATCTTCATCCCTGGCGCTGATGTGAATTCTAAAAATATCCGAAGTATCCGGTCGTGTGAATACCGTGTAATTTCCCAGCCTGTCAAGATGGAGCTGAGGAGCCGTTTTATCCCTGTAAACAAGTTGAGGGTTAACTACAGCGGCATCGCCATGGAACCGGTCAACCGAAAACTGAATTCCCCAGGCCTGTCGCAGTGTTGATACCGGCAGTGGTGAATCATCATACCGGACACCATAGGTCAGGTGAGCGGAAAATTCTTTCATGTGAAATTTAAAGGCGAGTAAGGCGCCGATTTCGTTATAAATTACCTTTTTGTATTCGACACCAAGACTGAAATTCGACGGCAGATCAAATTTCGCATTGATAAATGCCCCAAAATTCCGGTCCAGGTAGTAATCATCTTCCAGGATCGCCCCGCCTTCAAGCGATATTGAATTGGATTCATTCAGCCATAGGTAGGAAGTTCTAAATTCCCTCGCTTCATTATCACCGGATACGGATGAATAGGACGGACTGAACAGGTTTTTCGCGCTGAATCCAACACTCTGGTATCCATCCAGCACATATATGGCGCTCAGATCACCTCCGACTCCCGAAACCGTTTCATCTTCATTAATATCCGAATACCATGTATAGTCATTCCATTTTAGCGAAGCGGCGACAATCAGACGTTTAAAAAACGCGTTGGCATAACCAAATTCAATCGCGGATGCATCTATAACAGGATTATCGAAGTTTTCTACAGAAAATTGTGTGTAAGAAAAATTGACCGCGCCCCACCTATAGGAAGGCAGAAAAACCTGAACCGCGTTGGTACCGATATTCCCGTCTGAGAGCTCCTGATAAGGCGTGTAATAGGACAAGCTTGCATAGGCGTTCTGCCTGTAGAAGGACTGTGCCAGCGCCGAATTCGCGAACTGCCAGTTATCAATTCTTGCCGTGGACGTGCTCATCCCAAGCTGGTAAGGACTCGAAACCATGAGTTCCTGCGCCTGCAGTGGTATCATTCCCGTTATAATCAGATACAGAATTATACGTTTAATCATTTTTCAGAGACACCATTCCGGAATGAATTATTTGTCCTTGTAAATTTAGAAAATAAAAATACGCGCCGGATCGTAAATTTCCACCGGACATTGATTTCCCGTTCCACATGAATTGATAGGAATCCGATGTCACCTGTACCGGCTCTTTTTGTCTATATACTTCCCTGCCGTCCAGGCTGCGTATCTGAAGTTCGACGGAGGGTGAATTCGTCAGCGGTGTTCTGTATGAGAAATAAACCGGATTTCCGTTGAGCGCGCCCCGGTCAGAGATGCTGAAATCAGTAATAACACTGCTCCCGGAAAGCCTCTGTGTCTGCAAATCGGGAACGAGCGCGTCAGATACAATTTTCCAGTTATAGCGCACCTGCTCTCTGAGCTGCGTATCTTCCAGGATGATGCTGAGCGTATCCCCGTAATACCAGTTATTTTTCAAATTTCCCAATTCGGCATACCAGACCGGCTCAGTATATCCGCAGGAAGGCGATAATTCCGTAAGATAATCCTGCGGTGAATTTTTTAGAAAAATCTTAATATGAAAATTCTCCGGATTGATGGGATTCCCGGCTGAATTGGAGACTTTACCGCTGACAAGCAGAGGCTGATTTAACCCCTGGGAATATCCCGTTTTACTGAGAACACTCAGAATAACTATTATAAATATAAAATTTTTCATTTTATCAGAATCACTTTTTTGATATCGAACTGCTCATTAAATCCAGCGCGGATTAGGTAAACCCCTGATGCGACGGGTGTGCCGGCACCCGTATTCCATTTATATATGTATATTTGCGGCTGCTGAATTTTTACATTATCACTTTTTACAAGCTGTCCGAGAATATTATAGATTTTTATTTTCACGTCTCCCGGAGCCGGTATTTGAAGCGGTACACTTATCTGACCGTTGAACGGGTTTGGATAAGGCGCGCTAATTGCAAATTTATCCGGAATGATGAGGTCGTCCTGTGCCGAAGATGCTATTTCATACTCTGAAATCATATTATTTTCAAGATCAAAGAAAATAAATTTCCAGCTTTTTGACGGATCCAGATTACCCCTGTTTATAAATGCTACATTTGCCGCTGTATCGATTCCGCATCCGGTTACCGCGGAGCGCGGCATTTCATTCTCATATACTTCGATCCGGTAAACGGTTTCCTCAAATCTGATCAGATTCGTCAGACTCGGAAAACTATTCTCAGAAGATGATTTAGACAGGATATTTCCTGTCTTTTTATCCATTTTTTTGGTAATAACCGTTTGGCCGGAGACTTCAATTTCAAATCCCTGTGAAGTATAGACATAAAACGGTTCTAAATGACCGATTTCATAATTATTAATCCAACTGCCTGTGACTGTGTCATAAACCGCTTCATTCCAACCCTGTCCAGAATTATCCCAGACAACGATCCTCCCGGCGTCGCCAAACAGATCGGCAAGATCACCGGCCGAAGCAGAAGCGATTGGATTGAAAACAGAGCGGTATCTTTTATCAGGATAATTATTTTCCTTGATTCTGAGTGTATCAGACAGTGACTGCATATATCCGGCGCGCCCGGAACGGGCCGACTTAAGCATCACCCCTTTCCCCTGCGCGAGTTCAAAATCCGTACTCCATCTTCCGGTCTGAGAAATAAATTTTGATGATCGCCAGCCGGGCACCGAAGCATCCCAAACAGAAAGCGAACTGAAATAATCTGGATCCGGAGACATAATACTTACGTTCAGAGTTTCTGTATTCGGGAATGATACCAGACCGCCATTATCTGCCTGACTGTTTAGCAGAACCGCGGGTTTTGACCAATATGACCGCTCATTCTTCAGGAGTCTGACAAAGATGTATGCCTTTTCATCCAGGCTTTGAAGATCAAACACCCATGATGGATTAACAGTACGATTATAAAGATTGCTGAAATTGAGGGTATCCGGTTTCTCCGCAAATGTTTCGCTTAAGTAAATCTCAAACCTGTCGGCTTTCGAAGTTGCAATGGGCCATGAAACAACAAAGAATTTATCCACCTGATTCCACTTCAGCTGATCTGTTGAAAGTGTGAATAATTTTTCTGTCGTAAACGCGAAGGTGGTATCCATGCCCAGTTTCTTGCCGGAAATGCCGGCCAGGTCAGCGGATAATTTCAAAAAATATTCGCTGCTATAATCCAGCTTATCAGAATTTAACTGAATAAAATTCCGTCTGGTCAATAAAGTCGTCATTACTTGTTGGGTATCGGATTGAACAACCTTGTAAAGTCCAATATTACCAGACGAGGCTTCATCCGCCGGCTGATTGAAAATGATTGGGTAGCTCTGATTCACCGGCGCGCTTGTTCCTCTTTCAAACAGGACCTGTTTTAGTTTGAATTCAAGTGTATCCTGAATTTGAAATGGCGTAACACTGTTGAAATCCAGTTCGGGAGCTGCAAAAAATCTTATTTTCCCTTCCGATAACAGCGTAAGTGATCCGGATTTCAAATCGGATGGTGATACTACTTCGAGAAGCGTATCAGACAACCAATGGCCTGTCGCCTGTAAACTTTTGAGATTTTGTATCACTGCGAATGAAGGCAAGTATGTTGTATCTGCCGGGGATGTAAAGGCGAAATAGTAATTTGATTGTGAATGAACGGTTTCTCCCGCCTCAGGGAATTGCCAGCTTATTTCACCCGGTTCTACCACCACATCCGAAGACCGGAACGAAAATGTCACTGATTCAGTCCCCTGCTGTCCGTTTGCGGCTAAATAATCCGGTGTCAGGTTTATTTCATAGATTATAGATGGACTCCAGCCGGCGGATGAAGTAAATTTAAAGACTGAAGAATTATTCTCACGTGTCCATTTTCCGGAAAGCAATGGATTGATCTGTACCGCCTGAGCGACACTAAACGCGTCCATACCGGTATTAAACTCCAACATCAAAGGAGTGAACGGCAGCACATCATCGGTTGCATTGGGAGGATCATATTTACGCAATTTCGGAATTACCGGTTTAACCTGTTTGGAGACAGGATAAACCGTAACTTCCACCAGGTCATCCTCATCCACGGATATGTCATAGCTGGAATCAGATGTTTGTTCTGTAAAGCCGATGATACCGGAATCTGATTTTACGGGGAACCATGAAAGAAGAACTGTACCGGTTGAATCCTTGATCAGAAAATCAAAAAATTTGTCACCGTCAATATCACCCGCAAACACAGCTTCCGTAATAATCCCGCCCGGATCCTGATAAAATTCCAGACCATCGGTCAGATTGTTATTCTGATCAACAACAAACTCTTCAATTCCGTCATTATCAATATCACGGGCAATAATGGCATCGAGTACAAAGTAATTAAACTGATAATCCTGCAGCATTGTATTATGGTTATTATCACGCGCCTCTGTGCCGTCAATCGCCAGCTGCAAAGCGGACTGCGGTTTCCATACCGGATAACCTTCGATAGTGAACATATTTTGTCCATAAGCCGACCATTGGTAATCCTGTTCATAGTTGGTAACCGCGGTGGTCAACCATGTTTCCGGAGCGGTAGCCAGCCATTCAGAAAAGATTAATCTGATCTTCGAGTCCGCCGATATCTGTTTACCGGTTGGAGGAAGAGCCTGCAGCACGGATGGTTGCTGATGATCAGCGGATTTTAACCCGGATATAAAACTGAAGCTGGTCTTACCTTCAACCGGAAGACCATTTTTTCCATTCAATTCAGCAGAAATTTTAAAACTGTATGTTGTGGTATCTCTTAACTGTTCGGCCGGGAATAGATACAAAGTGAATTCATTCGCCCACAGATAATTCCAGAAGATACCGGTAGATGTATCGGCTATAACCGGAAACCTGGTGTTTGTATTCATTCCCGATGAAAAGATAAACCGCACTGTCGGTGAATTGTCAATCGCCCTGAGAGAATCACCCGGATAGAAAGAAATAACCTCGGGAGCGATCACGGGAGTTTCATCAACAGTTGTAAAGGAAATATTATAATCATGAGGCAGTTTTTCTCCTTTGATCGAACTCAGACCGTCAAGGATGGTGATCGTGTAAACAGTCATTGTCTGAAGAGAATCCGCCGGATGAATAATAATTTTTCTTCCGTTCAAATCATTCTGAATACTCTGAAATACAACTTCGGGTGATATCTGAATATTATTTTCCACCGAGTTAAAATCAACCGGGTAAGAAAATTCGAGTTCAATACTCGGAGTCAGACTCACATTTTGCGCATTATTTTGAGGAACCGATTTAAATTGAACAAATTTTATATCCCGGACACGGTTTACATCATTCAAATCATACACTTTGGTGTAAAACCCGCTGCCGTTTTCATCAAAAGCATACTCCAGCGTGCTGTCCTCATCATCATCGATGGGTACGCAGGAAGCGATATAACCTGTGTATGGAATAGCACCCGGATCCCAGAAATAGGAAGGATAAGGATTCTGTCTGATTTTGATAAAAAATTCTTTCTGATTGTCGTTGTTAATGTTCGAGCTGTCCAGCAAACTTGTTTCAACACCGCCTGAATCGGCATAAACCTCATAACCGTCGAGTAATGTCTGGTTCAGATTATGCGCGTACTCGGGATAATTATCATTATCCAGATCAAATGCAATAAAATTATACTCCGTTTCAAAAGTGAAGTTATATTTTTGCGCCAGCTGGATAAGATCTGCTGATTTTGCGTGTTCATCGATATAAAAATAGTACCGGGTCGCCGGAAGAAATGATTCATGAGTCACGGTCAGAATACGGTTGTCATTCCAGGAATGTGTTTGGGCTACTTTTGGTTCTCCAAACAGCGGATAGATTGTTTCCGGAGCCATGGATTGAGAGAAAAACACACGTAAATCAGAATTCTGGTGTACATCAATTCCGGATGGAAAACTTCTGTAAACTACAGGGGAATCGGCCTGTTCCGACAAGATATTCGTTGTGAACTTTGCCATTGTTGTTGTCAGGATCGAATCTCCGGCAACAGAATATACAGGCCCTGTACCGCGATACTCGACGGTTGTGCCGGGAGGAAGCGGATTTTGAGTCCATAAATACAGGAAATTGCCGTCCGTGTAGGACCTCAGCGTATCAGAAGTAGTGGAAAGAATAAAAGCCGGTAAACGATTCGCGTCTATATAATCCGAAAATACGATTTCAGCCACTGTGGTGACCGCCTGATTGGACTTGTTTAATTCCGGCGAGAAAGCAACAATTCTGAATTCATCGACAGCGAGCGGAGAAATTTCTGGTCCTATGCGCATCAGCGGATCACCCACCACAATACTCGTCCAGTCCAAATATGGCAGAGACATATAAGCGGCTTCCGCAAACGTATACCCTTTGAAATAAGCCGGAAAAAGAACAGATTCATCCGCAATACCTGATGAATACGGCTCATAAACATTTCCCACACCACCTGAACCGCCGCTCCGGATAAAATCAGAAACCTGTCCCTGCCCCATTTTCACATTTGTGGAAAAACTGACGCCATTGTAGGATTCATAGCTGGAAAATATCGCGCCTTTGCCTAGTTTAAAATTAAATTGGGTAAGCAGGTAATCCGGATCAAGTCCCGCATAAACACCATGGGTCACGATTCCCGCGACGGAATCGGCAATGGACGTAATGGGTTCAGGATCATCAGCCCAGGGATCGGGATATACTGATGCGCCGAGATTTTTTAAATTCAGATACGCACGGTCCATCCTGTCATAGTATTTTTGCGCGTCATCAACAACAAATGAATGATACTGACTCTCCGTATCGGCTTCAATTCCCTTTTTTATCATTGTTTTGACATCACTGACGGAATAACCGTCAAGACGGGACACCAGAAAACTCAGACGGTTACCGAATGTATTTGTATAAAATTCCGGAACAAATGGAGAGGTCCCTTCAAAAGCCGGGTCTTGCCTGAAATAGGGATTCTCAATCCTTCCATTGATGCTGTAATTACCGTTAAAAACCATGCTAAGCGCCGCGTCAACAGAACTGTAATCGGCATAATAATAATCACTGGTTTCGTATGCCCTGATCCTGTGGGGTATGCCTCTTGTCAGAACGATATATTTTATTTTGCTTCTCAGCGAACTTCCCTGATCGTCATAAACAGTGTTCAGAATATTTTCAACCTGCTGACGTATTCCGACAATTTTACCAGTTTCGTCATAGTAAGAATCATATTCAGCCCGGCTGATTTCAGAATTAACCGGCGCTTTTATTCCGACAAGATTTGTCCCGGGTATGCCCCTCTTTTCCACATAATAACTGGCTATTTCGTACCCGTCCCAGATGTTGTTTTTATTCTCGTCAACCAGGTAGTTGATATTATAAAGGACGAGAACATTTTCAGGGTTATCCTGCAGAGATTCACGGAAAGTGGTGGTCAGCACCTGACCCAGTGTGTCGAACTGCATGATTTTGTAACGCACGGATTGGGCCGGTGAAAACTGAAACGAGAGGACCAATAGAAGTAAGATCCGGTAGAAATTATGTCTATTTAATTTCATCAGTTTAATATTTTTATCGGTAATGTTATTTTGTGAACGGTTCTTATATTATCACTTTCTATTTCCAGCGCTCCGCCTGCAAGACGAATTACTTTTACAGCCCAGGCCATAAAAAGGTTATTGCCAAAATGTATTCTTGCCTCTGTGAGCGAAGATGGCAGGAATTCAGAGCCAATCAAGGAAATATGTTCATCCAGAATTCTCGGTCCATGATCTTCAAACGTAATAAGAAGCGAGTTATTTCTAACGCCGAAATTCATAAGGATATCGTCTCCCGCAGGAGCAAACCGGACCGCGTTGAGGCAAATGGTTTGTACCGAGAGATAAAACCGGCGTATGTCCACGAACATTTTTTCCGGGAAACTTTCGGTGCCTGAAACGGTCAGTTTTGTAGAACGTCCGGCAGCTTCTTCATTCAGGAAATTAATGATAGGAGTGAAAAATTCTTCTTTTGACACTTCCCCCATCTCAAATTTGAGATCATTCCTGTTCATTCGGGCAAGATCAAGATATATAAAAATATGACGTTCCATGTCATCGATACCACGATCGAGCTTACTCATATAATTAATTAAACCCGGATCCTTTTTCAGAAAAGAATTAAACTTCAGACTCATCAGCCTGGTGTATCCCTTGATGGTACTTAAAGGTGTGCGTAATCCGTGAGTAATTGTTCTTAATAAATGAAGCCTGTATGTTGTACTCTGATCCAGTTCCATGTTTTTTTGTTTAAGTGAGTCAAAAAGGAAAAGATTGCTGAAGCCAATTTCAAAATGCGATAGCAGCCGGGCGAGTGTGGATTCATAATTTTCAATAATTTCTGAATTCGGATTGATAAAAACCAAAACTCCGATTCCCTTGCTGTTAATCACAAGCGGTTTAAATATAGCCGACTCAAATGACCACCCCTTTTCTGTCACGTTCGAATTTTCAGGAATGGATGATTTGGTTTTTATAATGGATGTTTGTCCGTTCAGCAGCGCGCTTCCGGTAATACTGTTCTGGACCAGAAGTTTTTGATCAAGTTGATTGCGGCCGGCGGATAGTTTTGTTTTCAGATTGAGGGCGTTTCCGTTCAATTCATAAAAATACGTCTCTTTTGCCCCCGAAAATTCTTTCAGGATCGCGAGAGTATCTTCAATTACTTCCGACCGTTTATCCACATTGAGGAATGCCTGTACAATCTGCGCGGATTTATTCAGGAACAGATTTTGTGCTTTTATATTATTCTGCAATTCAAGTATCTGAGTTAATTCCGTCAGCGTCATCAGATACCCGTTCCAATCGGATAAATTCAAATATGTGCAATCAGTCAAAAAATGTTTTAATCCCTTCTCTTCCTGAATCGATATCTGAAATTCACCCGTTTGGAAATCTGATTTCACACCTTCCAAAAACCCTAAAAATTCAATTAGATTTGTAGGCTTAAGAATATCTGTAAGCGGTTTTTTGGTAATATTTTCACTTGAATATCCGAAATGTCTCTCTGCAGATTTATTTGCAAAATCTATCGTAAGATCTTCATTAACCGCTACGACCGGCACGGTGAGGAAATTAAGAAATTTCATCATACGTTCCAGTTGATTATGAGACTTTAACAACTCATTTTTCTGAGAAGAAAGCTCTCCGGTCAGTTGATCGAGTTTTTCGTTGGTTTCAGTTAGATCCGATGTACGTGTTTCAAGAAGAATATTCAGATTTTGTAATTCCTGCGACTGAAGCCGGTAACCTTCAAGTTCATCTTTTCGCCTGCGCCACTTAAACATGAGATATATTGTGGCAATCAGAAGTATTAACTGCAGTATAATTGCCAGAAGGAGCGTTCTTTTTCGAAGCGAAAAAAGCGGCGCGGCCGCAACGTTGTCTTGTTGTACAACCAGCACCTGAATCTTTCCAAACTGACTGCGGCTTGTACCATAAAGAAAATTCTTTTGTAATTTTCCGTCAACAGAAGTTATATCCAATCCGGATGCCTGATCGATTGATTGGGTCTGATTAATCTTAAACCACCAGCGATTTTGTGAAATTAACTCCGGAGATGGAATATCTTTATCCCCCGGGCTCATTTTAACACTCTCGCCTTCACTATCAAACCAAACCGTAAATTTCCCATCTTCATTATGATCAAATACGGGGAAAAGCTGTTCGGCCTTTGAAACATCCAGATAAATCAGCCAAAAGCCGTTAATCTGGTTTTGGATGGATTTTGGCGCGGCAACTGCTATGACTGTGGGAAAAGGACTGATCGGTGACTGGTGAATGGATGAAACGGTCGGTTTCCAATCCTTTATTAATTCGCGGTACCAGTTCCTGTTTAAAAGGTTGGTCTGCCACTCAATCTTTGCTTTAGTAGAAGAGAATTTAAGATTTCCGTCCGCTGAGAAGTAGCTGATGTTGTGAACCGCAGGCATATGATCGATAAAGTATCGAATCTGGCGCATCGAGTCCTGAGGATTTTCATCCGGCACAGTTAATAGGTTCAGATCATCAATTATCTTTTCGAGATGTTCATCGAACTGCTTATTTAAATTTCCCGCGTCATAAGATAACTGAGTCGTCAGAACGTTTTTTATAGCAGAATCCGATTCATTATAGATTTGAAATACCATAATAAATAACGGGCTTGAAACGATAAGCAGAGCCAGTAAATATTGCAGTATTTTTAATGAAATTTTTTCATTCACTTCTGTTATTGGTTCCATGTCCATTCATTCATTTTAGACTATTCAGTAATTTTTCCGGATCGACCGGTTTAACAAAATACGCTTTCACATTCAATTTCTTGGCCCTTTCTTCGTCACTGGGATCAAGTGACCCGGTAAGGACGACAAACGGAATCTTTTTCCCGGATTTTTGTAATTCTTCCATAAAATCAAGTCCGGACATGCCGGGAAGCGTAATATCCGTGATAATAAAATCAATTTGATTTTCATCCAGAACCTTTTGCGCGATACCTGTATTTTGAGCAGGAAACGGCTTATGTCCGGCAAATTTTAGAATTTCAACCAGTAAATCTAAATGTTGGAAGTCATCCTCCATGATGAGAATGTTTGCCATTTGATATTCTCCTTATGATCTTGATGATGATCATCATCGTCAATTACCTTTAAATACTTGAATGAGTTTCTCAAAATTATCGATGATATATCAAAAATGTTCTTCCTATATTATCTCAGATAAAATAACGTCGGAAGTTTGCATTGATTTTATTTTTATCTATAATTATGAACAATCATATAATTATCTGAAAATAGAGACTTGTCTTTTTAAATATGATCCTGATCTGAAATAAGGATGAAGAACTAAAAATTGGTATAATTACATTAAAAGTTTCAGTTTATTCTAATTGCCTGTATAATTCGATAGATGAATCGAACATAAAGTTTAAATTTATATCATTATAAAGTTTAGATCAAACTATATATTTTTTAAACATCTTTAAAGCTTCTTCTTCGGACAAAATAAAAAAACAATAGTGAACTCATATTCAGGAACTCGTTACTATCCATCAGAACCTGAGCATAATTCATTATTTTTCTAAACGATAGACTTGATTTGCCGAGTGTAGTATGAATGAAATATTTGTTAACTAATTGTGTATTGTCATGTATCAGAATTCATTAATTATAAAGAGTTTTGTCTTCTTGATTGACATAAAATATCTGTATATTATATGAGCTTATCAATGACAAACAAGGGCTTGAGCACGGGATACGGATTGCCTGATGGACGATGAGAATAAATCTAAAAAACAACTTATAGCTGAATTAAAAAAAATACGTGAATTAGATGTGAATCCCCTTCACAAAGAAGAATCGATATTCAGCATGCATAACTTTAAGAACAGTTATCCTGATTTATCAGATTCTGACAATAATTATCAGATTCTGATCGAGAACGCTATCGATGTTTTATTAATTTTGGATAACAGCCATAAGCTGATATTTACAAGCCCTTCCATCAAAGATGTGCTGGGCTACAACCAGGAAGAATTGTTGAGTAAAAACCTTCTGGATTATATTCATTCCGACGACGCGCCTCTTGCAACGATAACATTTACCGAATCTGCACGGACACCGGGTAAAATAAATATCGAGATATACCGTTTCCTCTCTGCGAATAAAACATGGCGTACTTTGCGGACTAAAAGTAAATTTTTGTATGATAAAAGCGGTGAAGGTAAATTTATCATCAGCTGCTGCGATATTACAGAGCAGGTTAGCGCTCAGAGTGCATTGTTAGAATTACATAAGAATTTTATAAAATTTTTAACTCATATCAAATTTGCGGCTGTGATGTTTGATCTGACGGGAAAATTAACATTCGTCAATGAATTTATTTGTAATTTGTCCGGCAAGAAAACAAACGAATTGATTGGCACAGACTTTTTTGAACTATTCCCATCGGAAGAACAAAGAAAAAAGTTCAGGAAATATTTACTGGATGACCGGGGGGGTTCTGAATCTGAATTTGAAATTGAAATTTTATTAAACTCAGGTAAAAAAAGACTCTTAACATGGAGCAGTACCATCATAGCGAACTCAGATTCTCAAATTACGGAGATTGCATGTATTGGTAAGGACATAACAGCAGGTCGTCAGTATGAAATAGCACTTGAACAAAGCGAGAAAAAATACCGTCATCTTATTGAAAATCAAACAGATCTTATTATTGAAGTCGATATAGATAACCGTTTCCTCTATGTAAGCCCCAGTTATTGCGAATTATTTGGTAAAACGGAAAATGAATTGCTTGGAAACCAGTTTACTCCCCTTCTTCATGAGGATGATATAGAGAATACAATAAAATCTATGGAGAGCTTGTACAAACCGCCTTATGAATGTCTTGTGGAACAAAGAGCGATGACCAAACATGGCTGGAGATGGATTGCATGGAAAGATAAAACGGTTCTTGATGATAACGGTAATATAGTGGCTATCGTTGGTGTGGGAAGGGATTTTACAGAAAGGAAACTCAGCGAAATAGCCCTCCGGGAAAGTGAAGAACGTTTCAGGCGGTTGTCTGAGGCGTCATTCGAAGGGGTTCTTCTCACAGAAAACGGTAAAATTCTCGATGCAAACGAACAGGTTACCCGTATATCAGGATATCAACACCACGAACTAATAGGTAAAGACGCGCTCGAATTTATAGCTCCGGATTATCGTGAATTAGTCAGGGACAATCTTATTAAGCAATATGAGAAACCTTATGAGCATTTGATCAAGAAAAAAGACGGGACGACAATTGTATGTGAAACTCACGGCCGACCCATCCCTTTTAACGGAAGAACGGTCCGTGTTGCAGCTATCAGGGATATATCCAAACACAAACATACCGAAGAAACTCTAAAAAAAAGCAAGGCTCTGCTTATTGAAGCCCAGAGAATTGCCCATCTTGGAAACTGGGAATGGGATATCGGTAAGGATAAATTAAATTGGTCTTATGAGATTTACAGGATATTTGGGATCGAAGCGGAAAAATTTGGAGGTAATTCGTCTGCCTTTATGAATTTTGTACATCCGGATGACCGCGAGCTTGTGACAAAAACATTGAAATCCGCTTTATCAGGAGAAAATGATTATGCAATTGATCACAGGATCATCAGACCGGATGGAACGATCCGCATTGTTCATGAACAAGCGGAGGTTTATTTTGATTCGGAACATCAGCCGATCCGCATGGTGGGGACGGTTCAGGATATAACAGAAAGAAAGCAGATTGAGATTGCGCTTGAAAAAAGCAATAAGGAGCTTGAAGAACGAGTTCGGGAAAGAACCGGAGCAGTGCTGGACGCGAATGTGCTTCTCAGGGACAGAGAAGAGATTTTGCGTTCAATGATCAACGCTATATCGGAATCGGTAATTTTAATAAAAACGGACGGGACAATTCTTGCAATCAACAATACCTTTGCACAACGACTCTCCAAAACGCCTGAAGAAATGGCAGGAAAATGTATTTTTGATTTCATCCTAAATGATATGAGAGGAATAATAAAAGAACACTTTAACGGAGTTATATACAAGGGTATACCTTACCGGTTTGAACAAACTATTTCCGGCAGGTTAATAAACATTTCAATTTATCCCGTATTTAATTCAGCAGGAGAAGTTAATAGACTGGCCGTTTTCGGTTATGATATCACGGAACGCAAGAATGCAGAAGATGAACAAAAGAAAACCTTATCCGAATTAAAAAGATCAAACGATGAACTTGAACAATTCGCTTATGTGGCTTCCCATGATCTCCAGGAACCTTTGAGAATGGTCGCGAGTTATTTGCAATTACTTGAGAAAAGATATAAAGACAGCCTTGATGAGGACGCGCGCGTATTTATTTCCTATGCGGTTGACGGCGCCACGCGTATGAAATCTCTTATCAACGATCTTCTCGCCTATTCAAGAGTCGGTACGCGCGGCAATCCTTTTGGACCTACCGATTTTCATGATGCTGTGGATCGCGCGTTACTCAATTTGCAGAAGAAGATTGAAGAAACTCATGCTGTAATTGAGTATGAAAACCTGCCAATCCTGATGGCCGATTTCAGCCAGATTACACGTCTGTTTCAGAATATGATCGACAATGCCATAAAATTCAGGGGTAATGCAAATCCAAAAATAAAAATCGAAGCAACTCAAAGCGGGAGTTCGTGGATCTTTACAATAACCGACAATGGGATCGGAATAGCGCGGGAATATCATGAAAGAATTTTTGTAATATTTCAGCGATTACACAGTATTAAGAATTATAGCGGCACGGGTATCGGATTGGCTGTATGTAAAAAAATTGTCGAACGGCACGGCGGGCGTATTTGGTTAGATTCAAAAAATGAGGGCGGGACAACGTTTTACTTTACCATCCCTTCAAATCTCTGATCATTATAATTTATCGGTTTGAAAACGGGAGTGGAAAAAGATTAACATCGACAGATTAACCCTTCAGTATTCAGAAGGAAAAATGTAATTATTATAAATTGACAAAGGAAAATATCAGATGTATGGAAAAAAAGATGGATCAACGGTTGAAATTTTGCTGGTTGAAGATAATCCAGGCGATATTCGCCTGACTCAGGAAGCGTTAAAAGAAGGCAAAGTTCACAATAACCTGCATGTAGCCGAAGACGGGGTGGAAGCTCTGGATTTTTTGTTTAACAGGGGCAAGTTTATCAGCGCTCCCAGACCGGATCTTATACTCCTTGATTTGAATTTACCAAAAAAGGACGGCCGAGAGGTACTGGATGAAATTAAAAATCATCCTTCATTAAAACATATCCCTGTCGTCATATTGACCACATCAAGCGCTGAGCAGGATATTATAAAAACCTATTCACTGCATGCGAATTGCTATATAACAAAGCCGGTTGATCTGGAACAGTTTATAAAAGTTGTCCGAACTATTGAGGATTTTTGGTTGAGTATTGTTAAACTGCCATCAGGTTATTAGTGATTTAAAAATGAACAAAACTGATCACTCATTGAACTCTTTCGAATTTTGGAAGCTTTACCATACCAATAGGAAATTGATATGCACGACATTAATTTATCAGTAAAGATTCTGCTGATAGAAGACAATCCCGGGGATGCCAGACTCATACACGAATTGCTAAAATTTGCCGAGGAAACGACTTTTGAGATTGAATTCGCGGAGGATCTTTCTTCAGGAATCGAAAAACTTGCGGGTCATGAATATGATATTGTCCTCCTGGACCTGTCACTTCCGGACAGTCAGGGTCTTGAAACTTTTATAAAAATTCACAAACACGCTCAGAATATCCCTGTCGTGGTTTTGACCGGATTCGAAGATAAAAAATTCGCGCTCAAGACACTGCAGGAAGGCGCCCAGGATTATTTGCTTAAAAGTCAGATAAATACCAGCATGCTCTCACGCGTTATACGATACGCTATTGAACGATTCCGCTGGCAGGCGAGGTTAAAACAGGAAACAATGAGACTTCAAAGCAGTGAAGCGCGACTGCAGACCATCATTCATCAGAACGCCGACGGCATCATAATCGTGGATGAAGACAGCAATATACGGTTCATAAATCCGGTGGCTGAAACCCTTTTGGGCAAAGATTCCAGGGAATTAACCGGAACAACCTTTGATTTTTCAACAGTCTCCAATCAAAAAAATGAAATTGAAATAACTCATAAAAACAAGGAAAAAATATTCGGTGAAATGCGTGTGGCTGAAATTGAATGGGATGAAAAACCGGCCAGACTCGTTTCCCTCAGAGATATCACAAGACGTAAACAAGCAATCATCGCATTAAAGCAGAGTGAATTCCGGTTCCGGCAGATTATCGAAAAATCAAACGACGCTATCGTTGTTATCCAGGATAATCATTTTATCCTGGCTAACCCAAAATTTGAAAAAATGTTTGGGTATTCAGAAAAGGAAATTACCGGCTCGAAAGTTAATATAATCGACTTTATAGCGCCTGAATCTCACAATATTATTCACGATATACACAAAAAGATTTCTTCTGGCCTCATTTTGCCCGATCAATTTGAATTAAAAGCCTGTTCCAAAGACGGAAAAACTCACATTGCCGAAGTCAGTATCTCCTCGTTTGAATGGGATCATAAAACAGCTATTCTTGGTATACTCAGAGACAGCACTGAGAAAAAAATGCTTGAAGAACAACTCATACAGTCGCAAAAAATGGAAGCTATCGGTGCGCTTGCGGCAGGGATTTCCCATGATTTTAATAATATTTTGAGTGTCATCAAAGGGTATGCTCAATTGGCTTTGATGCAAACTCAAAAAGATAATCCGCTATACAGAATTCTTGGCGAAATATCCGAAGCCGGAAAAAGAGCAGCGAATCTTGTTCAGCAGTTACTGGCGTTCAGCAGAAAACAAATTATCGAGCCTGAAATTTTGGATGTCAATAAACTGATTTCAGATCTTGAAAAGATGCTAAAAAGATTGATTGGTGAAGATATTATTCTCAAAATCTATCTGACAGAACAGGTTGGCTGGATAATGGCGGACCGGACGCAGTTAGAGCAGATATTGATTAATTTGGTGGTAAATGCCAGAGACGCCATAAAAAACAAAGAGCACATATCCGGTATCAAAAGTATTACTATAGAGACAGAGAGGATTTATCTTAATGAAAAATATATTTCCAGACATCCCGGTGCAAAAGAGGGCACGCATGTATGCATCTCCATTAATGATTCCGGCGTTGGCATGGATGAAGAAACAATAACTAAAATTTTTGAACCGTTTTTC
This sequence comes from Calditrichaceae bacterium, assembly GCA_050178385.1. Lineage (GTDB taxonomy): Bacteria > Calditrichota > Calditrichia > Calditrichales > JBFXGD01 > JBFXGD01. Next base: position 14,937 of record JBFXGD010000011.1, on the reverse strand, counting down.
ACGACAAAAAAACATGGGGAAGGCACCGGTCTTGGCCTTGCTTCTGTCTATGGAATTGTAAAACAGAACAACGGAAGCGTCATAGTACAAAGCGAACCCGGTAAGGGAACTACTTTTAAAATATACTGGCCTAATTCAGAATATATCGGCGGTGAAAGTGTTGATGATGATGAGGACGGGCAGATAACCGGGGGCAATGAAACGATCCTGTTGGTCGAGGATGATGAAGCAGTCAGAAACTTTGGCAAAGAAGCTTTGATTTCAATGGGTTACACCGTCATCGAAGCCGCCAACGGTCTTGAAGCGCTGGATATTATTAAATCAACAAAATCGGCATTCGATATTGTTGTAAGCGACATGGTGATGCCGAGAATGGGCGGCAAAGAATTGGCTGAAGTATTAGCAAAAATAAAACCTGACCTTAAAATTTTATTTGCCTCGGGATATACAGATCAAAATATTGATGACGGCGGAGTGCTGAAAAAAGGCATCAATTTTATACATAAGCCCTATTCAATTCCCCTGCTGGCAAAAAAAATCAGATATATTCTTGATAATTGAAATTTTTAAAATACGATTCGATCCGGATCTTTTTAAGATCTATCCGGACTATTTATTCTGTGGTGTTGTAGCTTCATGATAAGTGCAAAGCAGAACACATATCCTATCCTGCAGAAGATTCACATATGCTGTTGGCACATGATAGTTATTGACCATTATGACAAAGAGATACGGATTTCCCGCTGAATCATTTATGTATCCTGCAAGATTGCGTGTGTGAGAGACAAATCCTGTTTTCGCCCGCGCGTTGCCCTCTGCTCCGGTTCCTTTCATCCGGTTCTTCAGAGTACCGTCCACACCCGCGACAGGCAGAGAATTATAGAATAAATCAAAATCTTTATCATGATACATATGGCGCAGCAAGGTGGCGGTCGCATAAGGTGTGATAAGATTGAGCCTCGAAAGTCCCGAGCCGTCATAGATTAGTATATCATCTGGATCAATTCCGACACTCGTCGCCCACTCATTTACAAAATCAATACCCATCCCCGCGGAACCTTTCTTTCTGAATTCCGCCCCCATCACTCTTAGCAGTTGTTCCGCATAAAAATTATTGCTGTTTTTATTAATTTCATTTATGATCTCCGGCAATGGAGGAGATTCATATTTAAATAAGAGCGAATGTCCATCCGTTACCCCCGGTACTTGGGTCTTGATATTCCCGCTGTATAAAATTTTCTTTTCATTAAGAATCTTTGAAAATGCGTGCAGAAAATATGAAGCCGTCTGTTCAACAGTAACCGATTGCTTAACCTCTTTACCTCCCATCGGGAGCCCGCCGCTAATAACTATAATGTTCTCCGCTCTCTTACGGACTATTTTCAGGCTGGATAAAGAATCAAGTGAAATAGTTTCCGCCCTGTTTATAATTTTAACATATTCCGGATCCGGGACAACACTGATTTTTACCGGATGTAAAACGGAGTCACCAGGCGAGACTGATATATCGACACAATTATCGTTTAGAGACAGCGCGCCCGTCTGCGCGGCATACCTAAAGGACTCATCATCCCAGTTCCATCCCTTTCCAAGAAAATCATCAGAGAAATAAGAATCATCCCCTACTATATCGCCATCGATATAATGAATACCTATATTCTTTAGTGAGTCAGCCCATAATCTGAACACAGTAAATATATCTTTATCATAAAATTTACCGGAAATGGTAGGATCACCATAGCCCTTTATTTTCAGATCGCCTTCAAGATGACCGTCTCTGATCAGACCGTTGGTGTAAAACTCCGTTCTGAAACGGTATTCCGTCGACAGATTGGCAAGCGCAGCGGCAGTGGTGTATAATTTTATATTTGATGCGGGAATAAATAACTTGTGTTCATTACGATGATAAACGACTTTACCGTTTTCGAGAGATTCGATATAAACGCCGATTTGGGCATCAGATATTGCCGGAGCGGAAAGCAAATAGTCAATCTGCCATTGCAATGATTCTGATCTTTGGTGATAATCTTTGTGTACAGGAGAACGGTGACATCCGGAAAGAAGAAACATGATTGAAAGAAACAAAAAAACAGAATTGAAGAGGCGCATTCGATTCCCTTAAACAATTCAGACGGGAACTCCTTATCAAAAATCCCTGCATGAGAATTGGATAAACCCGTAGAGCCGCAATCTAAGGATCGTAGTGACGACATCGCGGCGGATAAAAAAAACAAAGGCGAAAAACTATGTTTTTCGCCTTTTGCTAACGATTCTATTTAAGAGCGTCTTTTAAGCCTTTGCCTGCTTTAAATGTAGGAACTTTCCGGGCAGGAATATTGATTACAGCACCTGTCTGAGGATTACGGCCTTTACGTGCATTTCTTTTAGAAACGCTGAAAGTACCAAATCCGATTAAACTAACGTTTTCATCTTTTTTCAGACTTTTCTTTACTGCATTCAGAAATGAGCCAAGTGCATCTTCAGCAGCTTTTTTAGAAATACCTGCTTCTGCTGCCATTTTGGAAACCAGTTCTTGTTTAGTCATGAATAATACCTCCTAAATGAAACTAATTGAAAGTTGCCTCAGATTTATTAAGAATTAAAGTTAAATATCAATATTATAAAATTTAAAATCAAGTAAAAATCTTTATTTTAGCGGCTTATATCATTTACCCAGCACACTTTGGAAAAAAATATGCTAAAATCTAAGCAGTCAAATCTAACTAAGCAACATTTTTTATTAATCATTTTAGATTTTTCTTATATTTATTCATATTTACATCGACTAACGTAGAATTTTCGCAGTTAATTTCCGATAACTATTAATTTTTTGAAATATTTTTGAAGAATAAATTCCATAATCCAGGCAGATTTTAATTGGTTGTAAAGAAAAATTAAACAGAATATAAGAACTTCTGATATTTTTTAGACGAATTAAGGAGAAAGAATGAAATCTTTTCGTAAAGAACTTTGGTTTAATACTTCTTCCCGCAGGGATTATATCAATATCACCCGGGATATTGAGAAATGCGTCATCGACTCGGGAATAAGTGATGGACTCTGTCTGGTGAACGCGATGCATATTACCGCCAGCGTTTATATAAATGACGCTGAAAGCGGTCTGATTCAAGATTATGACGACTGGCTGGAAAAACTTGCGCCTCATGAGCCCATATCCCACTACCGACATAATAATACCGGAGAAGATAATGGTGACGCACATCTTAAAAGGCAGATAATGGGCCGCGAGGTTGTTGTGGCTGTTACTGACGGACGGCTTGATTTTGGCCCCTGGGAGCAAATTTTTTACGCTGAGTTCGACGGCAGAAGACGGAAACGAGTTCTGGTTAAAATCATCGGTGAATAATCAGCTATTCCGGACAATTTAAATATTAATCTTTGTAATTTTCATTACGTTTAAATACAAGATTTCCGATTTGCGCTTTGATCACATTTGAAATCACCGGACATTTTATTTTAAGCAAATAGTAAATCAGGCGCGGCTCCGTGTCAAGCGTTTCATAATTTCCCTGCCCTTTTGAAATGACGATATCCGCATTCTCGTATTCAACACGCGCCTGTTTTGAAATATCGCTTAAAACCATCGCAGGCGCGTAATCTCCATTGTCGATAACTTTCGCGATCTTGTCCAGTCCAACCATTTTTGCGTCTTCAAGCGTCGCGTCATTAATTATCGGCGCCCCACGTACAATCACCGTAAACTTCAAGGAGCGCTCCGGGTAATATCTTTGCAGCATTTCTATAAAAAGCCGGTCAAATACAATTTCACCGGCATTGTCGGCAAGGTAGAGAACTTTCTTTGATTTCAGAATATCTTTTATAAATTTATCAATATGGTTGATTTCAAAATTCAGATCATGTATCTGCTCGATGATCCGGCGTAAATGTATTTCATCATCATTATCGGCAAAATCAATAATATTTCCCGCTACCGCCAGTTTTGCCGCCGTTAATATGGGATCCGGATTCTGAAATACAATTTTCCTCAAATCATCATAGAATGACAGCGCAAGATGATTAATTTTATGTTTTATTTCCCTATACGGATCGTTATTGCCGGTAACCTTATAGATGAGATCAGAAATATGTTTTCCCAAAAGGGGGGGCGGATCAGAATAATTAATTTTCTGTAAATATTTAAGTACTTCATTAATGGTCTGCTGTCTTACTTCATGATCTTCTGAGGCGATCTGCACCGTCTCGATTGTCTGCTGCAAAATACAGGGGATACAATTAAAATCTGTCTTCATTTAGGTCAATCCCGGGTTTTTATCTCAATACATTATCTTTACATTCATTGTTAACATCAATTTAGACTTCAAAACACTAAAAAGTTGCATCGCTATTCAAGTGTTTTTCCATGACCGGCTTCACTCCTGCCCCTTTTTCATAGACAAGTTGACCACCAAACAGACCGGTCCGGTATATTAAAACAGCGCCGATTATTAAACCAATTGATACAATCAGTCTCCAAGGGAGAATATCTTTTCCGAACATTAGAAGGCCTGTTTTAATAATCGTCAGAACAAGAAAATACCAGGCGGCCATCTCTCCCGCATTCTGATGCGCCTGCAGCAGCGTTTCGATCCCGTTAATCTGTCGGGCTGTCTCTGCCGCTGCTTCTCCTGTAATTACTGCCATGAAAGCTGTCACGCTTCCAAGTATCAGTAATAGTAAACTAACTTTGGAGAAAAAAGATTTCTGCCAGAATAGCGAGAATAGTTCAGCTAGTACCGCCGTCAAAAAAAGCGCAATTGGGAAATGGACGACTTGCGGATGACTCAACATATTATTCGCGCTCAAATTTTATTTTTTTAATCACAAGCCTGTCATAAACAAAAATCAAAAACGCGGTTCCCAATGCAATCAGAGCGAAAACAAGCCACATGAGATCCGGCCTCTGCATATCGCGGGCGAATGCCGCATATAACTGACCGGATAATATACCACCGAAAAGATTCCCGAGCGCTACACACCAGTAAAAATAACCCATGTAAAGCGCGACTTTATTCGGGGGCGCAATGGCACCGGTGTACTCTTTTGATTTGGGGCTTGCCATCATTTCACCAAACGAAAAGACAAAAATACCGGCCACCACTATCCATCCTATATTCCCAAAAACCATGATTGAAAAACTTACAAAGGTTATCAGAACCCCCCAGAAAATCGTCGTAAACGGTTTTAACCTGGAAACAAGTGTCGATACCAGCACCTGGAAAATAATAATCGCCCCGGCATTCAAATTAATAATATATTCTGGATTGATCTGTCCGTTTATAGCCATCGAACCCTGAAAATTATTGATAAAATCATTCAGCCCGAAAAAGCTTAGCGCTGAAACGGAAAAATTCATAAGGTCGGTTGTATCAACAAAATCTCTGATATACAAAGGCAGTGTGTAAAATATTTGATTAAAAGATGTCCAGAATCCGGACATGAGCAGTAAAAACAAGCCAAATCGCCAGTCGCCCAGTTTCATAGGACTGCTATACCAGGGTGCATTTGTTTTTTTCAAAGATTTTTTCAGGATCAGATCGTATAAAAAATTTATTATAAACCAAACAAGTGAAATTAATACAATCTGTGTCCAGCTAATAAATCCGCTTGCCGTATATTTGGAGCCGATAACAAGTACTGTGAGGAGCACAAAGACAAACAGAAAAAATCTTCCGTTTCCAAGAACTTCCACCATATCTGTCATTACCTTTTTGAGAGATCTGGGATTGGCGGAGGTACTTTCCTCGGTTGGTTCTTTATAGAATATGGTGACAAATATAAAATTGACCGCAATCCATCCTGCCGAGGCGATAAATACCCACTTCCAGGCCCATCCGCGAACGATTCCGGCAACAATGGGTCCGATAAATCCGCCTATATTCACCATCATATAGAATATCCCAAATCCGAGAGATGAAGTTCTCGGACTGGTTGTCTTTGAAACGGTTCCGATGATCACCGGTTTAAACATGGCCGCCCCGAGCGCCACAAACATAAAAGCTAAAAAGAATGTCGGGAAAGTTTTAAAATATCCAAGAAAGTAGTAAGATGGAACCAATATGACAAATGCCGAGAAGAGCATCTTTCTGAAGCCGTAACGGTCAGCCAGCGCTCCTGTCACCACAGGGAACAGATACAGAAAGAAAGTTACCACACCCTGGAGGACTCCACGGTCTTCATCACTAAATCCAAGACCACCATCACCGACGTTTCCGGTAATATATAGTGATGAAACAGCAAAGAATCCATACCATGCCATTCTCTCAAAAATTTCCATGGTGTTGGCAACCCAGAATGTCGAAGGGAAATCCTTCAGTCTTATCTTCGCGTTTGTCATAAGGTTTGATCCTTCGTTTGTGAAAATTAATAAAAAAAACGGCGGAGTAAATTACCCATCCAAATTAATGGGTGACACCCCGCCATCCAAATTTAACGGTAAAACTAAAATAACGATTCTATTTCCCGGAAATGTTCATTTTTTATCCTTTTCCACTCCATCTTAAACCAGGGTGTGAACCATTCCGGATTGTTTTCCATCTGCTTTTCCAGTTCGTCAATCGGAATATACTTCCATTCATCGATTTCATTCGGATTAACTTCCGGCCTCTGATCTGATTTTCCGATAAAAACCGAACATAACTCGTATTCAGAACCTTTATCTTCAAAAGACGCATGATATTTGAACTTAAAAAGATAGGATAAGTCACTCCCGAAGCCTAATTCTTCCTTTAATCTTCGCTGAGTGGCAAAATCATACGTCTCCCCTTCCCTGGGATGACTGCAGCAGCTGTTTGACCAGTAGAGAGGCCATAATCGTTTTTCAGCGCCACGTTTCTGAAGTAAAAGTTCTCTCTTTGAATTAAAAATGAAAATTGAAAAAGCGCGATGTAATATCCCCTGATCATCATGACATTCCGCTTTACTTTTATGACCAATTTCATTGTCGGAATCATCAACCAGGATTAATTTTTCATCATCAAAAGAGACAATTTTGTCATTTACTGTCATTTTACCCCTTTAATTCCTTTAAAATTATAACTTTATGATTTTGACCGCACTTCAAATAATGCTAAAAACAGCCTTTGCTGACAATTATTTAATATCAGTTATGAATGCCTGATAACCCGCGCTTTTTATGGCTCCCGCAACTTTTTCCGCGTTATCCGGACAAAGCGCAATCACGGCGCCCCCACCCCCGCCGCCGGTTAATTTCGCGCCAAGCGCGCCGTTTGCCCTGGCGATATCCACTAACTCTTCAATCTCTCTTCCCGAAACCTGAATCGCGTTCAACAACCCCTGATTTATATTCATTAAATCACCTAAATGTTCAAGATCATTGTTTTTTATAGCATCAACTCCTTGAAGTACAAGAGCATCAATCTCTTTAAAAATATGATTGTAAAGTACCTTGTTTCTTTCCCAGGCTGTTTTCACTCTCGCGACCATTCTCGCGGTAAGACTCTCAATCCAGGTCAAACCGATTACAATCCTGACCGGGTTTGATGTCTCTATTGTTTCCATTTTGGGCGGATTTCCTTTTTGAAACAGTATAAACTTCCCATAGGTGGCAAGGGTATTGTCTATTCCGGAAGCAGACCCATGTACTATTTTCTCTGATTCAAAAGAAAGTCTGGCTACATCTTCCTCCGATAAATTAATTTTAAATTGCTCTGAAAGCGCTCGAATGATTGCGACAGCAAGCGCGGCCGAACCGCCTAACCCCATAGCACGGGGTACATGGGGAAAAACTTCGATCTGCATATTTTTCTCATGCAGATCAAGTTCGCTGAGTATCAAATCTAGTGATTTAAAGATAGAATATTTATGATCAACCCCTCTTTGCAGTCTTTCTTCTACTCCCCATCTGGGGATGATCAAATGAACGCCATCCTTGTCGGAATCAGCCACCCGGGCCTGCATGGCCAAAGGAACAGGCGCGGCGATTGCATGACTTCCGTAAACAACGGCATGTTCTCCGAGTAAGATAATTTTGCCGTGACCTGTCGGTAATTTTTCAGCCGACGGTTTTAGAACCATATCAGCCTGACCCGGTTCTTCGGAATTTTTAATGGTTTCTATAATTTCCTTTGCTTTCCAGATCTTGATATCACCGGATCCGATTAATTTTTCAACAACCGTTTCAAACACATCCGGAGTCGCGCCGGCGGCAATCGCTACACTGCGGGCATGAAGACTCATGTGACCTCGCTGAATACCTTCCGTCGCGAGCGCTCGTAATGCAGCCAAATTTTGCGCCAAACCGACTGCGGCAAGAACTTCCGCAAGCTCTCGCGCAGAACTAATGTTTAAAATATGATGCGCTATGGGGACAGTGGGATTACTTTGCAGGGGACCGCCGACAATACCAACTCTTATGGGTATTTCTATAGACCCTACAAGGTCACCATTCTCATTTTGTTCCCACTTTGTGAGTGATGTGTAGCTTTTGCCGCGGGCCGCATAAGCGTGGACCGATGCCTCGATTGCGCGCCAGTCATTACCTGTCGCGATCACCACCGGGTCAATGCCGTTCATTATACCTTTGTTGTGTGTCGCGGCCCTGTAGGGATCAACGATTGCAAATTCACTTGCCAGAATAATACCATCACGCACTTCTTCACCGGAATATCCTTTGCCCGCGATATTTTTGACGGGCACTACGCATCTTGCCCGTACCAGCGATCTGTCGGCCAGGTTGGATAATATCCTCAGGAATACCTTTCCCCCCGTAATTTTTTCAATAAGCGAGGCAACACCCTCACACATACTATTGACCAGATTCGCCCCCATCGCGTCCCGTGTGTCGACGAGAAGATGTACGATGATCATATCCCCTCCATGGGATGATAATGGCAATATTCTTACTTCAACATCTCTCGCGCCTCCGCCTCTTGCTACCATATTAGGGTGAAGACTGTTTGCAAGGTTAAGAATTTCATCCTTATTTTGAAGAATCGCATTATGCGCTTTAGTCACATTCTGAATATCGACCACCTGTATCTGACCTACAAGAAGAGATTCGCTGCTCTCACTGATAAAGCCACCATTCTGACGGACAATTTTCGCGGCTGAACTAACTGCCGCTATAATCGAAGGCTCTTCAACCACCATGGGAATAATATAGTCTTTATTATTAATCAAAAAATTCAAACCCAGTCCCATCGGTAACCCAAATACACCGATGACATTCTCCACCATTTTATCGGAATCTTCAGGACGCAAAAGTCCGTTTCCGTTTCTCAAGAGAGTATAATCTTCTTCACTAAGATATTTTTTCTGCTGTAAAATTCTTAATCGCTCCTGGACAGAGTACTTATAAAATTTAGGAATTCTGGAAGTCCCCATTTTGCTAATCCTCTTATCTAAACTTATGTTAATTCAAGATTGCTGAACTTGCTCCCGCCGAAGCAGGCACGATGTCAATCGTTTGATACCCTTCTAACCTTACTTTTTCTATAATATTCGCTTTTTTTTCCGGATTATCGGAAAATGCAATTCCAATATCACCGCTGCCCGCGCCTGATGGTTTATATACCCCGCCGGCGGCTCCGACTAATTCCGCCAATTTTTGATGAACCGGGGAGATAATCGGCGTATCGCTTTTATTTCCTAAAAAGGCGAGCACTTCATAATATTCCCTAACAATTGACATAAACTTAGCGACATCATGTTCTCTGTAAGCGAGGCAGCCATGCTCAGAAAGCCCGGTCAGTTTATTAATAACATCATGATATACGTTCTGATTTTCTTTTTTCAGCTGACTGACACTGCGAATCATTTTTCTGGTCGATTCGGATGAGCCGGTCCATACCGGAGTCATATAAAGTCCCTGGCATATATCAACAGGCTGAGGAGCGACCTGTTTTGCTTCTTTGTCGAGTAACATTTTAAAGACAAGCATCCCGCCATATGTACTGGCGGCAATATCAATACCGCTACCCAAATTACCCTGAGCCTTGCGGTGCGCACCTAAAGCTAAACGAAATAATCTCGCCCTATCTTCCCCTTCTTCAAAAGACAGCCCGGCAAGCCTGAATAAACCTGAAAATAACGCGACCGTCATTGCCGCGCTGGATCCAAAACCATATTTTTTTGTGAGATCCGGCGAATAAAATAAATTTGTATTCATTGAAAAGTGAGAAGGAGGTATTTTTATGCCGAGCGCTTTAAAGTACTGCCAGGCAAACTCAAATGTCACTTTGAAAAAATTAAGTTTTTTTCTTGATACGGAATCGGTGTTTGAATCAAAACCGATAAGACCTGAGGCAGTGACTTCAAAATCAACTGGTTTTACATGAATGGAAGATGAATCAACGCAAAAACGATTGTCATCTCTTTTTTGGGTTCTGATGACCGCATATCTGTCAACGGCGCAGACAAGAGCCGGAGCTCCTTCGAGGACGGCATATTCCCCCAAAAGTATCATCTTACCGGGTGCAGTAGTCTTTAAGGTCAATATTCTTCTCCGAGTATCTCCGCGTTGCCACCAAGATCCGTTTCTATAACACGCAGGACTCCGCGATTTTTCCTGATTTCGTCCCGCACCTTCCCCACATGTTCAGGAAGGCAAACGGCTTTAACCTGAGGCCCCGCATCAATCGTAAAATACACAGGGACCCCTTTTTTACGCAAATCCCTGATAAAATGTATCAGATCTATAGTAGTATTATTCCAGTATATTAAGCCAGGCCTTGCAGCCATGGCCAACGCGTGCATTTTCAAACAGCTGTATTCGGTCAATTCCCCCAATGCTTCAAAGTCACGTCTTTTTATAGCATCCCGCATTTCAACCAGATCGTTTTCAGAACTTTCAATCCACGAACCGTAATATGGAGATGTATTTCGCGTCAGAATCATTCCGTCCGTCGAACCTGTTTTTTTCTTTTCTTCTGATGTAATCGCGATTAAGAGGCGCAAATCCCAAAAATTCTTCATTGCGATCTGCTCAGCTACAGAATCCGAACCGTCTGATTCCCGGCCTTTTTTCATTTCAACAAATCCGCCGAATATTGATCTGGCCGCCGAACCGGAGCCAAGGCGCGCCAGTTCTGATAGCTGAACAGGTGTCAGATCGAGCCCGGCTGCGCTTGATCCCGCCAGTGCCAAACAGGCAAATCCAGAGGCGGAAGAAGCCAGACCGGCGGAAGTCGGAAAATTATTCGAGCTTATCACTTCCGCATAAAGTTCCGTATTGCTTCGTTTTCGAATTATATCCAGGAACCGGCTAGCTCTGTTTGTATCATGAGCCGAGGCAGATTGACCGTTCAGAACCAGGTGATCCTGTGATAAATCGGATTTGAATTCGACAGAAGTTTCTGTATATAATTCATTCAATGTGAGTGATATCGAACCAACCGCCGGAAGATTTAAGCCGATGTTTTTTTTACCCCAATATTTTATCAGGGCGATATTTGAATTGGCCCGGGCCTTTACTCTCATATTATTATTCATCGTATTTTAATTTTCATATCAATTATTTCTCTGATCCGGCATGTAGAATAAACGTATTCTTTAATTTAATCGGTCTGACAGACAAATTCTAATATTTTTATCGAAAAAAATGACAGAATATCAATATTATGCCCGGCCAACCCGTAAGCGGGACTATGCGAATGTTTTATACTGTATAAATATCCCTCAATTTCCTTGCGCTATGAGGCATTTTAGATGTAAAATTGGATTGTTTATATTAATATCGGATTATTGAAACAGGAGATCTTTTATGGCACAAAATTTAGTGGAAAAAATCGCACAGATTTTTGCGGTCGGTCTTGATGATGGGCATGAAGTTCACAGCGGCGATTATCTTTCCATTCAACCCGCTTATGTAATGACGCATGACAACACAGGCGCCGTTATACCAAAATTTCAGTCTATCGGCGCTACAAAGATGACGAATCCGAGGCAGGTTGTTTTTACATTGGATCATAATGTTCAGGATACCGGAGAAAAAAATCTTGATAAATATAGAAGAATTGAAGCGTTTGGGGCAGAAATGGGCGTTGATTTCTACCCTGCCGGCAGGGGAATTGGTCATCAAATCATGTGTGAAGAAGGATATGCCTTTCCCGGGACTATGGTCGTCGCTTCGGACAGCCATTCCAACATGTACGGCGGTCTGGGCTGCCTCGGCACACCCATTGTCAGAACGGATGCGGCGGCTATTTGGGCAACCGGAAGAACCTGGTGGCAGGTACCGCCTGTCGCGCGGGTTGAACTCCGCGGCAGATTAAAAAAAGGCGTCACGGGGAAAGATGTTATTATTACTTTAGCCGGATATTTTAATTCGGATGAAGTACTGAATCATGCCGTTGAATTCACAGGTGACGGCATCAGGGAATTGTCTATTGACCAGCGTCTTACAATTGCCAATATGACCACTGAATGGGGCGCGCTGGCGGGAATATTTCCGATTGACCAGGTTACAATTAATTGGTTAACAAAGCGTGAAAAATTTATCAATGAACGGGGATTGGAAGGCGTATTATCTGACAAAGACGGCGGAGGCCGTCATCCGCGGATAAATAGTGAGCGTATAAAAGCTCTTGAAAATAAAATCGTCACCGCTGATTCACAAGCCGTTTACAGCAAGGAGCTGACCCTTGATCTGGACACGGTCAGGCCGCATGTTTCTGGTCCGAATACTGTTAAAAATATGACATCCGTCGCGGATATTCGCGACCGTAAGATTCAAATCCATAAAGCCTATCTGGTTTCCTGTGTAAACAGCCGTTTGGAAGATATTTCGGAAGCGGCCGCAGTTGTAAGGGGTAAAAAAGTTGCCGGCGGAGTTAAATTCTATATCGCGGCGGCATCAAGCGAGGTTCAGGCTGAAAGCGAAAAACGCGGTGACTGGCAAGCTTTACTGGATGCCGGCGCCATTCCTCTTCCCCCGGGATGCGGCCCGTGCATCGGCCTCGGAACAGGTCTTCTCGAAGCAGGTGAAGTAGGAATTTCGGCGACAAACCGCAATTTTAAAGGAAGAATGGGCTCCCCTGAAGCTCAGGCCTATCTTGCTTCACCGGCAGTCGTCGCCGCGTCAGCATTGGCCGGTTTTATTGATATGCCCTACAATTTTGAAGCCGTGGAAACGAGCGGAGAAATCAAATCGCTCGGTAAGTCATCCGGGAAATCCGCCAAAGTGAGAATTCTTGACGGATTTCCGGAAAAAATGCAGGGTGAATTGTTATTCTGTCATCAGGACAACTTGAACACGGATGGCATATATCCCGGAAAATACACCTACATGGATGATATAACCCCTGAACAACAGGCTAAAGTTGTTATGGAAAATTACGACCCGGAATTCGACAATTTAGTTAAAAAGGGGGATATTCTGGTCGGCGGGTTCAATTTTGGAACCGGCAGTTCGCGTGAACAGGCTGCAACGGCTTTAAAATACCGCGGACTGCAACTCGTTCTATCTGGATCATTCAGCGAAACCTATAAGCGTAACGCAATCAATAACGGATTTCTCGTAATCGAAGCTCCCGAGCTTGTTAAAGATCTAAAGAACCGCTTTGGAAAGGAAAAGCTGACCATCCGCACTGGTATTATTGCTGAGATTGATTTTAGAAATTCGACTCTTAAAACACCGGATAAACAGTACAATATCAGTCCGGTTGGAGCTGCTGCTCAGGAACTGGTGCTGGACGAAGGCCTCGAGAACTGGGTAAAAAAACAGATTTAATAAAAAAAAGGGGAAATCCATTGCCGGATCTCCCCTTTCCTGTTTTTGCAATATACCTATCGCGGTATATCTATTTTTACGGCGGTATTACCAATTTGTTTCCTTGTAATCACTCCGCCGATTAATCTTTTAAAATAATTACGCAGATCATCAAAAATTGTGTATGCCCATGGCACGGCGATCAATGAAACAAAAGTCGAGAACATGAGCCCTCCTATAATTGTTCTTCCCATTGGGGCGTAAGCAATGCCTATCATCTTGGCATTTCCGACAGCCATCGGTATTATTCCACCAATGGTAGTAAAAGCCGTCATCAGGATCGGCCTGAACCTTTTTTGTCCCGCTTCGATCAGAGCATCATACCGGTTATGCCCCTCTTTTCGCATCCGGTTTACCAGATCAATCAGAACAATTGAATTGTTAACGACAATCCCTATTAGAATAATGAATCCGATCCGGCTCATTAAATCTATGGTAGTATCCGTTATAAACAACAGCCAGTAAGCCCCCACAAAAGAGAAGGGAATGGCAATAATGACAGATAAAGGGAGTACAAATGACTCAAACAGAATACCCATCAGCAGGAAAACAAACGTTATTGATAGGATTATCGCGAAGCCCTGACTTTGATCGCCTTCCTCCATACGTCTGAATCTCTGGCCTTTGCTCCAGGAATAACCATAGGGCATCTGGAATCCTGCCATCGCCTGATCAACTTTCGCGTACATTAAGCTCATGTCCTGTTCTGTGGTATTGGCTTTGATACTCAGGTAAGTTTTCCCGTTTTCTCGCCTGATATCACCAAAACCCTTTTTAACCGAAAAACTGGCCAGGGCATCCAGGGGGATCTCTTTTCCGTTTTTTGTAAAGAATGTTATATTTTTTAACTGCTGAAGTGTCTCACGATCCTCTTCGCGCAGCTGAATCGTCATGGTGATTTCTTTCTCATCAGTCTGAAATTTTGGCAGCTGTATACCGCGTAAGGCATACATAACCGTCCCTGAGACCGTTCTTGGATTAATACCGTATTTCTGCGCCTGCTCCCGATTGAGAATCACCGTAATCTCATCTTCGCCTTTTTCATTATCGGTTTCGACGCTGAGAATTTCAGGAATGTTCTGCAGACGTCTTTCAACTTCTTTTGAAAGTTCGGCAAGTTTGTTTGTATCATCTCCATAAAGACTGATAGCGATAGACGCGTCATCACCGCCTTCCTGCCTCCAGGTTGT
>JBFXGD010000010.1:27320-44832 GCA_050178385.1 Calditrichaceae bacterium | reverse complement strand
CTTTTTTTCAAGTACATCCGATATATAATACATAATTAATGATAAAATCAGAACGGGTCCCAGCAGGATAAAAATCTGGCTTAACGTAACAGTGCTTACCCTGATTAGATACAAAATGGTCATACCCGCAAAACTTTCCATGTTTTTCCTTATTTTCATCTGTAGATTTTAGCGTGCGGCATAGGTCTGGAATATTAATATTCTCAGAGATCAGTTGCATGACCTATAGTATTTAATTCCACAAAACGAAATATAATATTATCAGATAAAATAGTTATCCATTCTTTTTCTTTTCCAGTTTCAACATCAAACAAGCCTGCCTGGAACCTATATGACAAATGAGATAAATGAAAGCGTTCTATTAGTGAAGCCCAGTTTTTTCTGTCTTCAGATGTAAAGTCCCGAATCCAAAATTCAACCAGTATTTTTGAACCTGTTTCCAACCAGGAGGTCTTAACGGTTCCGCTCCAGAAATATGATTGTGCTTCCAAAACAGATTTTATTGTCTCCATACTATCCTGTGGAAGATCTGAATCATATTGGAATGAAACGACATCACTTATTGAAATATTATCTAAGGTATAAACATAATCGGCAAGTTCTTCAAGTGAGACGCTATCCTGCAGACCAAAGACAACTTCTCCCTCGACATATTCCTGAAGAGGGCTTTCCGCATTATTTGAGCAGCCGACAAAAATTACCGCCAGCACAATCCAGGGAATCATTTTCATGATATTTCTCCTCCTGCAACCAATTGACAACATAAACGATGCGCTCGTTATGCCATGCCTGACATTGCCGGGTGCATCAAAAAGACTAATATGATACCAGGCAACGTTTGAAACAACTTAATAGTATATTGTCTAAAAAAAATTAGACGTCAGAATGATGACAAAAGAGAATAATGATATGAAATATAATTATTATTTTCATTAAAGCAAATACTGATACGCCCAAGATTTCAGTTGGATAGTCAGAACAACTGAACGGAAAAAAACAGCCGGCGCTTGACCGGCTGGGAAAAGATGACAGGATTAAGAATCCGGCTTCAACACGGAAATTATGAAGCAGCTACATGCTTTTGACAAGACCGATCAGATGACCTTCCGGATCGGTGAACATGGCAAAGGTGACCATATTTGGTATTTCCGTCACCGGGACCACGATTTTACCGCCCATTTTTTCCGCTCTCTTAAGCACCGCCTTTGGATCGGCAACTTCCACATAAAAAGTCGCGTGACTGGGGCTGCCTTTGGCTGCTTCCGCGATACCCCCTCCGATGCTTTTGTCAGATTGGGCCTCAATCATTCCGTAATTCAGCGGATTGTCTGAATTGATCCTCCAGTCAAACAATTCACTGTAAAAACTATGTAATTTCTTGACATCCCTGCCGGTTATTTCGAAGTGTACTACAGGTGCTCCCATTTTTCCCCCTCTTGATAAATGGTTTATATGACAAACGAAAATCTCATGCTGATCAGTCCAATAAAAATAACTTTTCTCACCGGTCCGGAAAATATACAATGCTCCGCTATTTATGGCTCGATGAATTATGCACTCCGGACATCCGGGCAACTCCAGCACGCATAAGTTTCCCGCTGTTTTCATCCCAGCGCCAAAATCGTTCTTTCGTCAGATGAACCCCGCCGATCCAGCGGTTGATTCCATTGATCGTTATCCAGTCCGCCTGTCCGCGCAGAACTTCTATTCCCGCCGGTGTTATATAGACGCGCTGTCCCCCATTTCCGTTTGACGACGGGGACGGGATACGAAAAGGCTGGTCGTTTGATGTCTTCAGCAGCGGACGCGCTCCCACCGTGAAGCTATACACATAGGTCCAGAAAGGCATATCCCCCATGAATGGCCGGGACTCCTTACTCTGCGCGCCGGAAAATATTTCATCCGGTTTATTCCTTCCAGCGAGTACGATTTCAAGGATATGTTTTTCGGTGCATGAAAGGCCGTTTAACGATGATGGATACTGTTTCAGCAGCCTGATGATGGCGTCTCTCAAAAAACTCATGGCTGATGTATCATTACGGAGCAATTCTTCCAATTTGTCCGGTTCCGGGGAGGTAAAGGCGGTCCAGGCGTGATATCCCGTTTCCAGTTGTTCCTGTGTCACCTCTGTTCTGTCCCGGTAATACTGACCGATCAGATTAAAATCGGTGGGCTTCATGGACAGGGGAATAGTGGCGATACTCAGTTTTGTCTGCTTAGGATTTTTACCCCTGAACCATCCGAATAATTGGATCAACTGGAGCTGATCATAAAGATCATCATCAAACCAGAAAATAACTTCTTCGTGTTCTTTAAAATGCACCAGTATATTATCACGTTTATTAAAATCACGCAGAACCGTCCGGTAGCTGCCCCAGCCGTTCGCGGATATAAATTTTGCCCTGGATAACGACAATTCACTTAAACTCAGGCTACCCGGAACCGGTCCTTCATGTAATATATCTTTCCATGGAAGAATGATTCCCGGCATATTCGCGCAACGCAGCAGTTTTGCGGTCATGTCACCATTAGTTATATGAAGCATTTTTTACCTGACCAGTTCGGATTTATATTTGTTTTTACACTTTTAACCTTCTTACTTCAGCCAAAGCGTACTGTGGCTCTTCTCTTTTTTCTTTTATCTTTTTTCTTTTATCTTTTTTTTACCCTTCTTCTTTCCCATTTGATCAGCTTCATTGTCTGAACTTTGATTCGCCTGATTAAATGATTACTCTGAGTTCAATCCCTACCCAGGTCACGAGCATCGCGCCACTACTCTTAGCTCTTACACTCTTAACTCATAACGTTCTTACTTCAGCCAAAGCATACTGTGGCTCTTCTCTTTTTTCTTTTATCTTTTTTCTTTTATCTTGCTTTCCTAACCCACCCCGGGCCTGATAAATCATGCCCTTCCCCTCCCTTATGCATAAGGGAGGGGATCGAGGGGAGGGTTATTACTTTTGTACCGACAGAAAATTCGCCCCAAAGAATCGCAAACAGTAGCTTTGTGATAAACGACCAAATTATCCTGACCGGCAGAATAGGGATTCCCGCGTAATTGTTCGACCCCTACGGGGCCGCGTGATGTTGTGGGGTCCGTTTTTCTACAAAAATGCCATCCCTTCGGGATTGGAGATCCAATTTTCTTTACCCGCCCTACTCTTAACTCTTTTCTTTTAACGCTTTTAAATTCCTACTTCCTACTTCTCACTTCTTACTTCTCTTCTCTTTTTTCTTTTATCTTTTTTCTTATCCTTCCCACTTCCTACTTCTTTCTTCCTACTACAAATTAAACAAAAAGAACTTCTGTCCTTCGGGTGTTTTGATAATCACATTTGAGTCATTTCCGAATATTCCACCGAAAAATTCCACTGAGTCAATGCCTGCATTTTCAAGCGCTTTGACTCTTTTCGGGACATCCGGCGCGTAATAGGTGATAGCGGGCTGTTTGAAATCCCGTGTTTGATGCAACCCGATATAATTCATTCCGTCAGAGATAATCGCCCAGGGATATGGCTGCTTGTTATAAGCCTTTTGCTCAAACCCAAGAGTCTCCCAGAATTTCATGGATAAATTTAAATCCTTTACGGGATGGCAAATCTCACCGAAAATACCGCATCTCTCGTTCGGATATTTCTGCGGTTCATAAAAGTATTTTTTGGGGAAATTGAAGAGATGATACCCATCCGGCCGGTACATGCCGTTTGGATCACGGTTTATCAAACCAACCGTAAAATTGTCCGGGCTTGAAAAACTTCCCATATATAAATTACCGTCATCTTCTGAAGTCTCAAGAAATTCAATCCCCGCCTTTTTAAGCTCCTCCACTTTACTTTCCATACCGCTGGCAAAATAATTTAGACCAATATATTCAGGTCCGTCCTGATTCAGAAGGATCAGCAGGGTTCCGTCAGATATCTGCATCCACGGATTCGGGATCGAGCTCTCAACCTTTTTAGTGAAACCTAATTTTTCATAGAAGTCAAAGGACTTTTCAATATCCTTTGTCCCTATGGAAAGTTGTGAAGCCATTCCTAGCTTAAGCATGATTAGATCTCCGTTTCTAATTTCATAATGCAATATGAATCAAATCTGGCCGTTGAACCTGATAAATAAGGCCGGCATCATCTGACATTTGGTATAACTAATTCATTACGCAAAATGCCTCCCGAAAAATTCGAAAGGCATCTGTAATTTTATTTAACGGCCGGAGAATAATCATTTATTCTTAACGCGAAGTAATTTGTCTCCTTTATTTAATCTGCTTATCCCTTGAAACCGTTTCGGGATAAAGCACCACTCTGAAATAATTATCGGTGTTCAGATATTTATCGGCCGCGTTTTCGATATCTCCGACAGTAAGCCGGTCAATACGATCTCTGGTTTTTAGAATATCAGCCGGATCAATACCGTTAAAGCTTCTGTACTCCAGCGCATTGAGCCAATATCCATTATCTTTCATATTAATCTCGAGTTCCCGGGTATCCATTTCTTTTACTTTATTTAGATAATCTTCAGTCGTACCATTATTTTTTAAATCACTGATCACGGTGAAAATTTCTTTTGTGAGTTCTTCCACCCGTTCCGGATCTGAGCCGAAAGATATCCTGATTCTATATCTTTCGACAGGATAGTGTGAAAAAACACCTGACACGCGTACTCCGTATGTACCGCCGAGGTCTTCGCGGATTCGTTCACGCAGCCTGATATTCAGAACCGAGACCATTGCGTCAGCCTTGTATTGTTCATCAGGACTCCATTTAAAGGGTCCCGTGAATGTGATTGAATTTAGGCTTTTCGGTTCCGTGCCTCCGGAAAGTGACTTTTCACTAATCCCGGTTGGATATTCATACGTCCGGTCGCTCCAGATTTCCTTTGAATTCTTCGACGGGAGTCCGCCGATCCAGGTTTCAATCAGCGGCCGGATGGATTCGGGTTCAAAGTTTCCGACAAAGAAAAATGTGAAGTCGGATGCATCGGCAAAACGGTTGGAGAAAATTTGAATAGATTTGCGCAGATCCATTTCCTGTATATTTTTTGTTTGAAGCGGTCTGAACCGGGGATGATTCCCGGTGAGCATTGAAGTAACGGTGTCCTGAAAAGCAGCTTCAGGATTGGCGTCACGGTTACGGTAATACGATTCAATCCACGCTTTGTATGACAAAAAGGCGGTACTGTCTTCCCGTGGTTGTGTAAAATAGAGATATGATAGCTGGAACATTGTTTCCAGATCCTGCGGTGAAGCCTGACCGGATATTCCTTCCGTTATTTCACCGATATAGGGAGATATTCTGACCACTTTGCCGGACAGCATCTTTTCCAGTTGAATTTTACTGAATTGGGCCACGCCTCCATCAACAATAATGCCTGTGGCGGTCTTCGCGGCAACCAGATTGGAATCGGGTATTAATGACAGACCACCGGGGCTAAAGGCGGTAAAACGGATATCATCATTTTTATAATCAGTCGGTTTTAGAAAAACTGTCGCGCCATTACCCAGTTTCCACTCCGTCAAATCAAGTTTTTCGTGATATTTTGTTTTAATGACAGGTGATGCCTGCGGGATAAAATCGACCAGTGGTTCATCGGTCGCGTCATCAACGTACGCATCGGTACTGCTGCCGGCGACAGAATCAATGACCGCCGATAATTCTTGCTCGGTCGGAATAATAATCGATTCCTTCTCCGGTGAATTGACTAAAATTGTACGGTTGTTGTCTGACAGCCATTTTGCCGTGAGTCCGTTAACCTCTGCAAGCTTGATTCCCGGCAGATATTTTTTGTAAATCTCATATTCAATAACGATTCCCGGGATTGGTTCATCTTCGAGGAAATTGCGGGTATATTCGGCGGCGAATCCGGCGGATTCAGACTTGCTGCGCTCCTTATACGCCTGTTCCATACCCCGCAAAAGTGATGCTTTTTCACGTTCCAGTTCGGATTCGGTAAAACCAAACTCCTGTAAACGCTTCGCTTCGGTTAAAAGAGCCTTCATGCCTCCCGGAATTCCGTTCTCCTTTGCCATTGCTGATAGAATAAAGTATGCGCCGTTTCTGACAAAGCGGCCTTTCCCGGAGATGGCATAAAAGAAGGGCGGATCAGCCAGTCTTGTTAGTTCATCCAGCCGCTGATTTAACATATTGCTGTAAAGTGCTTCAATAATAAGGTTTCGATAATCAGTAACCGTCGCATCCCTGGTCACCGGCAGCTTATGATAGATGCTTATAAGCGATCTGGTGGCTTCAGGGTCAGAAGCTATGGCATAGCGAGGCAGTTTGTGATCCGGAATGCCATATAATGGCCGCGTCCGTGGATTTTCCACCGGCGGTATCGCTCCGAAATGTTTCTTGATTAAATCCTGCATATATTCAGGATTGAAGTCACCGACCGCGATAACCGCCATCAGATCCGGCCGGTACCAGTCCTTATAAAATTTCTTCAGCGTTTCATATTTAAAGGTATCCAATAAAGCCTTTTGGCCGATGGGGAGACGCTCCGCGTAACGGGAATCTTTAAATAAAACCGGTAATTGCTTATCACGCATGCGGGCATCGCTGCCTCTTCCCAGCCGCCATTCTTCGATGATAACGCCTCGTTCCTTATCGATTTCCGCGTGATCAAAGGAAAGAGCGCACGCCCAATCCTCCAGCACCTGAACACCCTTCCCAAGAACGCCGGAACTGTCGGTCGGCAGCTGCAGCATATACACCGTCTCATCAAAGCTGGTGTAAGCATTGATATCCGGTCCAAAACGCATGCCCACCGATTCCAGATAACTCACCAGTTCCTGTTTTTGGAAGTTTTCGGTTCCGTTGAACGACATATGTTCCACAAAATGCGCCAATCCCTGCTGGTCATCTTCTTCAAGAACAGATCCCGCGTTTACTACCAGCCTTAATTCCGCTCTGTACTCCGGTGTGGCGTTTTTCCGGATATAGTAAGTGAGTCCGTTATCCAGCTTTCCTTTAATGATATTCGGATCGACCGGCAGAATGTCCTCGGGATTCAAAGAAACCGATATGGGGATCATTTTTATTTCCTGTTTTGCCCCTGTGCATGAAAGAAGGAACAGGAGCAGCAACGATCCCATGTAAAGTTTTAAAGATTTCATTTTAGATCTCCGGAATTGATATCAATAGATTTTTGACATAATGTGAACTGATTATAGTACCCCGTTACCGGGATATTCAATCTTCCCCCGCGCGATTAGTTCCAAGGGGAGGAGTGTTTTGTATATGAATTCATTCACGGGCGCCGGGATTTTTTTATTCGCGGCAATACGCGCGACGGCTCCGTTCTGCGCTTCAAGTTCTGAGGGTCTGCCGGCCATGATGTCCCGCTGCATGGATGCCGTGCCATGTCCGGGGAGGCTATCCACAAAAGCCATTGTTTTTTGGATTATGTCGTCAGACAGAGCAACACCCGAGACGCGGGCTAATTCAAAAATCTCAAGCATGGCGCTTTCAAGCATTTTTCTTGTTTCCGGCAAACTCCGCAAAATGCCTGCCGGAGCTCGTGTCACCGCACCCATTCCGCTCAGGGAGGCGATAAACAGAAATTTTTCCCACAAGGCTGTCTGAATATTTTCAGGGATCGTCACCCGGATTCCACTTTTTTCAAACAGATCGCGAAGTTTCTCGGTACGCGCGCTTTTTTCATTATTTGATTCACCAAAAGCAATTCGCGGCTCGGCTCCTGAATGCCTGATGTGTCCCGGGCCGATTACTGAACTGATGATATGGCACAATCCCGGTACAACCTTTTCATTGCCGAAAATCTTCGCGTATTCACCCGGCGCTTCCACTCCGTTTTGAAGAGTAAGGATAAATGTTTGCGGTCCTACAATCGCGGAAAGCGTATGGGCAGATTCCGCCACTTGCCACGCTTTTACCGATGAAACAACCACATCAAAGATACTCGCATCAGACACATTATCTGTCGCCTTCACGGGATGAACCAGGAAATCGCCTTTAATGCTGTCAACCCGCAAACCCGCACTTTTCATGGCCTGAAGATGAGTTCCCCTGGCAATAAACGTAACATCGGCACCAGATTCTGCCAGCCGCCCGCCAAAATAACCGCCAACACCCCCGGATCCGAAGATGGCAATACGCATTTATCGATTCTCCTGTTTTTAAACATCCATCTTATAATAACTGCCTGAGAAGTTATTATCAAACCCGAATAAAAAATTTATGATCTTTGAATTTAATCTTACAAGGAATAAATTGAAACATATTAGCTCTTATAACAACGATGAACCACCCTGTTCTAATCCTGGAAAAGTTCAAAAATATTTTTATATGATTCGGAGGCCGGCCATGAAAAAATTGCTGTTTCTACTGATGGTATTTTCCATTCCGGCACTCGCCCAGGAAAACCTGGTTTCCGAGCGGGTGCTTTATAAACATGGTGACACATCTCTGCGGGGTCATATGGTGTTTGATAAGACGATCGAGGGCAAACGTCCCGCGGTTCTTGTCATTCACGAATGGTGGGGACTAAATGAATACGCCCGCCGCCGCGCGGATCAGATGGCTGAATTGGGCTATGTCGCTTTCGCACTTGATATGTACGGCGCGGGTGTATGGCTTAAATCTGCCTCGGAAGCATCGGTCTGGGCAGGAAAATTTTACGAAGACCGGCAATTGATGCGGGACCGGGCCAAGGCGGGACTGAAAATTCTGCTCGAACATAAACTGACTGACACATCGCGGGTCGCTGTGATCGGTTATTGCTTTGGCGGATCCGTCGCTTTGGAACTGGCGCGGTCGGGCGCGGATATTTCCGGGGTTGTCAGTTTTCACGGAGGACTTTCGACGCCCAATCCCGAAGACGCGAATAATATAAGATGTCCCATACTGGTTTTACACGGCGGAGATGACCCGAATGTACCCCCTGCTGAGGTTGAGGCTTTCCAGAAAGAAATGAGGGATGCCGGCGTTGACTGGCAGATGAATATTTACGGAGAGGCGGTTCACGCCTTTACCAATCCCGCCGCCGGTGACGATAACTCAAAAGGGGCCGCTTACAACGAAAAAGCTGATAAACGTTCATGGCAGGCAATGAAGGACTTTTTTGTTGAAATATTTGGAACCGGTGACGGATTAAAGGTAAATTAATGATGGCTAATCCTGCATTCCTTAACCGGAAACAACTTTCAGACCGATAATGCCTAAAATGATCAGCAGGATGAAAAATAAACGCAGTATATGTGTTGATTCATTAAAAAATATAATGCCGAGAATAACCGTACCAACTGCTCCGATTCCTGTCCATACCGCATAGGCGGTGCCGACGGGGAGGCCTTTTAACGCTTTTGCCAGAAACAGGATACTGATCAGCATGGTTACAGCGGTAATAACAGTCGGCCAGAATTTTGAAAATCCATCCGAATATTTCATACTGATGGCCCAGGCGGTTTCAAACAAACCCGCGATAAACAAATAAATCCACTCCATTCCAATACCTTTCCGGCATTTTATGTTCAGTATCTCTTTATGATCACTCTGAATATAATTCAGAAAAATTCTTTTTTTAATGATAAGATGAATATATCTATGAAAAGAATCAATAAATGAACTGATTCCGGTTAATCATGACCGGTGATCAGTTTTTTTGAATAATCATAATTGTATGATCATCCACACGCAGGTTTTCACCATAAAATCCGTCCAGCTCATCTTTGATTTTCCGGAGAACTTTATTCGCGTCCGCCCCTCTTAATCCTTCCAGGTTTTTCCTGAAACGCTCATCCCCGTATGTTAAAGTGTCCGCCTCATCGTCTGATGTTTCAGCGGGACGCGCGGCTTCCACCACACCATCCGTGTAGAGAACCAGCATATCATCCGTCTGCAGACTAATTTCGACCGTTCTTAAGGATTTTTTGAATATCTGCTTTGAATTTGTAAGACCGATACCCAGTCCCGGCTGATCAATTTCCGCGATCATACCCGCAGCGTCTGCCGGCACCAGATAAGGTTTTGTGTGACCCGCGCGGATAAAGCTCAGGGTTTGTTTCTCCAAATCTATCAGTCCGATGATGGCGGTGACAAAAATCTGTTTATCGTTGATATGATTGGCAAAATATTCATTAAGCCGCTGCGCGATCTCCGCCGGCTTTACCGTAAACTGCGCTGAATACCTCAGCAGACTCATAAATTGCGCCATATAGAAAGCCGCGGAAGATCCCTTTCCTGAAACATCACCAATGGCAAAGAGAAAATGATTCTCGTCCAGCGATAAAAGATCATAAAAATCCCCGCCAACTTCAGTGGCTGTTTTCAGATCAGCAACAATCTTATATCCCTGAACATCCGGCAAGCTTTTGGGAAGAAGACTAAGCTGCACATCACGGGCGATTTTAAGCTCCTGATCCAGGCGGTCTTTCTCCCTGGCGGCCTCGATGGTTTCTTTTAATCTTGATCCCATTCTATTGAAACGGTCCGCCAGTTCAACAAATTCATCTTCACCTTCCAGAATAACCTTATAATCAAGATTCCCCGAGGATATTTCACGGATACCCGTCTTAAGCTGATCAAATTTCCTGACAATAATACCGTTAATCTCGGAACCAAATTTGATAACGCGGCGGGTGATGAAGGAATTGAAAAGAAGATAGATACCAAATAACAGCAAGATGATCCGGACCATCACTTTCCCGATGCGGCTGTCCATCACGGACAGATAGATATCAAACGCGAAGTATGCCGACTGTTCATTGTCACTGCCTATAACCGGAAGAAAAAGCTCTCCGATGATAAAATGACGGGGAAAATAATTTTCATGAAAGGCCAACGCATTTGTTTCATAGTCCCGGTCATTTTCATCGATTTCAGACCATGTGGCCTGATTCAGATTATTGGATAAAATCCCAAAAGGGAAGATTTTAATCTCGTGGTCACCCTGCCAAAAATCAAATTTATACAGTGTCTCGCGGAAAAGGTTGGGCTTGTAAACATAGGCGAGAATTCCCGTGCCGGCAAAAAGCGAAATATGTTCCGAGATTCTTTTGATAAAAGCCGTATCCAACTTCACAAGGTGAAATGAGGCGGAAAATGTATCGGAGGACGCGAAATACAGAAAATAATCATCCCCTCGCCCCGATGTATCCACAGGAGTAAACGCCAATATACCCGTATCGGGATTTCCCACATAGAATGGTCGTGGCTGATACCCCTTCAGGCTGATGGAAGATGGAATACGGGGAAATGAATATACCGGGTAATCATGACCGGAAACCTTTTTCCCGGAGGCGATCTGCCCCATTTCGTGATGAATGGTTTTTCGTAAATTCTGGGCCTGCCACCCTGAAATAAAAAAATAGAACAGGGTCAGCAATGTCACCATCTGGATAAGTTGTGGAAATGTGGATTGGAACAAACCCGATATTTGCAGCTTTCTGGATAATCCGGCATGATTATAAACCAGAACGACCGGTATTTTGATGATCAGCGCCAGCAAATATATTTTTATCAGAAGATATAAATAATAAGGAATACTGAAAAACATAACTTTATTGGTGACAATTTCAGGTTTCAGTCGCCGGTATATGGAATCATCCATGAATACGATAAAAAGAATCACAAAAATCAGAAAATATATCCACAATTCAATTTTTGTAAGACTTTCAAGCCAGACCGTTCTCTTGAGCAGGACGGCAAAAAGCAAAAATTGAAACAGATATAAATAATAGATGTGATCATAAAAAACAACCGAATGCGCGAGCAGCCCGAGAAAGAAATATCCGATTAGTATGCCCTGTTTTATACCGGAAAATTTCGACTCCTGTAAATCATCCTTTTCGATTTCGCGTTCATTTTTCCGTGTGTTTTCTACAATCAGTAAACCAAAGAATAAAACAATAAACGCCAAAACAAATTTCTGTAAAAATATCTGAAGACCGCTAAAATGCGCAGATAATCCCGATACCGCTGTGACAGTATTCAGCAACAAATATTCGATCCCATAGAGAAACAGGATCATTATAAGCAGAAATTCAACCGGCGGATGAAATTTGACTATTATTTTTTTATTGAGATGGTACCAGAAATATACGTGAATAAGCAGTGTCAGCGGCCACAGATCAGATGAATCAGCAAACGATCCGGTCAAAATATAAAATGAGATGATCCATCCTGATATAAAAAAAAGCCACCGGTAAGCGTGGTTTTTTTCCTGTTTTAAATTTGCGGTAAACTGAATAAAACGAGTATGAACACGAAACAAGTGCGGCTCCGTACTTTTTAACATCTGACAAGTTAAATATAGTGGAGAAAGTTAAAAAAGTTTCATAAAAAATTAAATGAGCGGTAGGAGAAAATAAAAAAGGACTGAAAAAGGGAATCATCCTTGATCCCAATCTCAATCCCTTAATTCCATGGAGTTATCACATAAAGGAGATTCGACTCCTTATATGGGCACATGAATTATTACATCCGGGTGGTCAGTTTCTGACCAGTTTTATATTTTAAGGCTTTACGGCTTCAATCGTGGCGGAGACCACGAAGTCTTCAATTTCCTTCCCCGGAACCCATTCCCTGATAAATGACTTACTCTCATCTTTCGGCTTAATCCGGATATTTAAAAAACCGGCCTTTGCCATCATATCTTTCAGATCGTCAATGAAAGCGGCCCCTGAAATGCATCCCGTGTACAGAGCAAGATCCGATTTGATATTATCCGGCAGAGGGGCCGTGGCCACTATATCAGAAACGGCGAGTCGCCCGCCCGGTTTCAGAACGCGGAATGCTTCCATAAACACACGCTGTTTATCCGGGGATAAATTGATCACGCAGTTGGAGATAATCACATCCGCGGTCTGATCGGCAACCGGTAAATTTTCGATTTCACCAAGACGAAAAACAATATTGCCGGCTTTGATCTTTTCGGCATTCTCTCGTGCCTTGCTGATCATTTCCGGGGTCATATCCACACCAATCACATAGCCGGTAGCACCGACCGCCCCCGCGGCAAGAAAGCAGTCAATTCCCGCGCCGCTGCCAAGGTCAATAACCGTTTCACCCGGCTTGAGACCGGCTATAGCCCGCGGATTTCCACACCCAAGCCCCAGATCAGCCCCTTCGGGCAGCATGGCTAGCTCTTCGGCTGAATATCCAAGCTGTTCCGAATTATCTCTTGTCGCCAATTTGTCATCCTCCGGCTGACAGCATGATGAGGGAGCGCAGCAGGACGAAGCGATATTTCCGTAATTATCCCTGACCGCCTGTCTGACTTTGTCATTACTTTGTTCATTCATATCTAAAATCTCCTTTCTGATTTTTAATATCTATACTTATAGACGAACGAGATCAAAAAAAGACGCAGGAAGATGGAAGGGGAAAAAGATAAAAGAGAGAAGTAGGAAGTAGGAAGGATAAGATAAAAGAAAAAAGATAAAAGAAAAAAGAGAAGAGCCACAGCATGCTGTAAGCCATTGTCAATCACGGAAGGATTGAGGAAAAAAGATTCTTAGGGGCGAATTTTCTGTTCGAGTGGATGAGTCAGAAAAATTGAAATATGTATCACGAGTTAAAATTCACCAGGGCTTTTTGCTACTTTTTGGCCATTCAAAAAGTAGGGAGAAGAAAAGTAGGAAGTGGGAAGGATAAGAAAAAAGATAAAAGAAAAAAGATAAAAGAGAAGAGCCACAGCATGCTTTGACTGAAGTAAGAACGTTATGAGTTAAGAGTTAGGAGTAGTGTCGCGATGCTCGTGACCTGGGTAGGGATTGAAATCAGAGTAATCATTTAATCAGGCAAATCAAAGTTCAGACAATGAAGATGATCAAATGGGAAAGAAGGATAAAAAAAGATAAAAGATAAAAGAGAGAAGTAGGAAGTGGGAATGGCCATGTTTGACTGACGCCAACAGCTTCAAAAGTTTATAGAAACGTGTTTAGCAAAAATGCGTTCGTCCCCGGACGGGTCGAAGAACGACAGGGCGGGTCAATTAGTGATGGGGAAGGATTCCAACGTCCGCCGGCATATAAAAACGTCCTTGAAAATTTCATTCCATTTGTTTATAATATTACCGCATTTATTGCATCTTTTGTCTTCTTGCTTCAATCATCTAAAATACAGAGACAGTTGATTTTGCTTTATATAGATATCAGCTCATTTTCCGGATCCATCTCATGCCGGTTTTAAGAAAACAAACAAAAAGTGGTTTTGGAATACACTTATGATGCCGACTGCTTCGGGACCGGAAAAAGAAATTTTTATTCAATTGTTTATATTCCGCAAATTTGGTAGGATTGGTACAATAGATCAACAATGAGTATGAAAAAATGGAAAATGCGATGATTTTGAAAACATAAATCTGACCAAAAAAGAAACAGAGATTATGACTAAGAAGACTTTTGGGACATTTGCAGGCGTATTTACGCCAACGACGCTGACCATCCTGGGTGTCATTATGTATATCCGTCAGCCTTGGGTTGTCGGAAACGCGGGTGTATTAGGAGCCTTGACCATAGTTTTGATATCTGTCGCCATTACTCTTACAACAGCACTCAGCTTATCTTCTATCACAACAAATATAAGAATCGGCAGCGGTGGCGCCTTCAGTCTGATCTCGCAATCTCTCGGTTTAGAAATTGGCGGGGCAATCGGGATTCCATTCTATTTTGCTCAGGCCATTGCGGTTGCTATGTATATTTTTGGATTCCGGGAAGGACTGCAAACACTTACCCCCGACATTAATCCCTTAATCCTCGATTTGGGTATCTTTGCCCTCGTTATGGGTATCGCTTTTATCAGCACCAGTTTTGCATTTAAAATTCAATATTTCATTTTGGGAGTGATCGTATTATCCCTGGTGTCCATATACGGGACGCTATTTGTTACTGAATTAAATTATAATATTCAATGGATAGGTGAATATCCCGGTTCTATTGAAAACGACTTTGGCGGTTCTTCTTTTTGGAGCGTATTTGCGGTCTTTTTCCCGGCAGTTACAGGCGTCATGGCCGGAGCGAACATGTCGGGTGACCTTACCAATCCGCGAAAGAGTATTCCACTTGGGACCATCTCATCGGTAATCATTACAACAATCATTTATATCAGCTTGATATTTGTTGCCGCGGTTATTGCCTCGCCAGCCGAACTGGTTGAAAATTACAATGTTTTTATCGACAAATCGTTGTTTAGTCCAATTGTATTAGCAGGACTTTTAGGCGCCACTCTTTCATCGGCTCTCGGATCGTTTGTCGGCGCTCCCCGAATATTACTGGCCCTGGGAGAAAAGAACATTTTACCGAGAAGTCAGGAATTGGCAAAAACTTCAAAACGAGGCGAGCCGTTTAACGCAATGTTTATAACAGCCGCCATCGTTCTATTGGGTATTTCATTAAGAAATTTAAATACGATTGCTCCACTGCTTACCATGTTTTTTATGATTACTTATGCTATGGTAAACATCGTTGCCCTTGTTGAGCAAACCTTAGGATTGCCCAGTTACAGACCAACCCTAAAGATTCCGGTTTTTGTCCCCACCATCGGCGCTCTTGGTTCGATCGCTATAATGTTTGTATTGAATGTTATTATCGCTTTGTTTTCGTTGATATTTATCGTGATATTCTACCTGTACCTGGTGAAAATGAATATTAAATCGGCCGCGGGAGACTCCCGGAGCGGTCTGTTTACCGCTTTAGCAGAGTGGGCCACAAAAAAAACCAATAGCCTGCGACAGGAAAGAGAAGTCAGATCATGGCGTCCCGACTTGTTAATTCCGGTCACAATGCCCAAGGAACTCCGAAGTTCATTCAAACTTATCCATTCAATTATTTATCCCCAGGGTTCCGTTAAAATATTAGCTCTTAGAAATGAAAATGAAACTGAGCAAAAAAATATTGAAAACTTTCTCAAAAATGCAGTCAAAAAGTTTAAAGAAAGTGATTTATCTGTCTCATATACGGTAATCGACAATAATGATTTTAATACGACCGTTAATGTAAGCATGCAATCACTCAACGCCGCTTTTTTTAAACCAAATATAATTTTTGCAAGTATTGATTCGACAACTTCCAATTTATCCTATTATGACCAACTTATGTCCGATACCAGGAAGAATAATTTTGGAATGATCATATACATTCCTTTTTCTACCGCTAGTCTGGCCATCGAAAAAAGTATCAGTTTATGGATGACAAATATTCCCGCAGACTGGAAGGCAACATTCAGTGTAAGAAACAATAATCTGTCCTCTCTGATTTCGCTGTTAATCTGCAGGAACTGGAAAGGAACGATTGATGTTCACATTCTGAACAACAATCCGGAATTAATATTTACCGAAACAGATATCGAAGATTTGCATACCATGGTTAGATTTCCCAAAAATACTTCAATTGTCTTAAAACAGGGCGGTTTACTGGAGAACGTCAGTAAAGAGAGAAATACCGATGTAAATATTTTTCCCATTGAGCAGGGAATGAAAATTGAGGACATGGTGAAAATTGTAAATCAATCACGAATTTCAGCAGTTTTCTGCGCCGACTCTGAATTCGAAAATGTATTGGTTTAATACAGCAGCAACCGCTGAAGAGAATAAATCTAAAGACGAGATGAATATTTCTATTGAAACAAAGAACCTTAATCTTATTCCGTGTAATAGTGAAATTCTAAAGAACGCGATTGACGGCAATGAGAAACTGGCAAAATTTCTCGGGGTAAATATAGCGGACAATTGGACGGAATTCGGGGTCGCCGCGCTAAAGTATTCATTAGACAGACTCGCGGAGAGTCCGGAAGATGATGGTTGGTGGACATACTTTCCAATTCACAAACAAGACAATATGCTCATCGGAAGTGGTGGTTACAAGGGCAGACCAACAGAAACGGGAACAGTTGAACTCGGATATGAAATCGCGCCTGATTACCGCAATAATGGCCTTGCTACTGAAATGACAGAAGGGTTGATTTCAAATGCTTTTGCTGACAAAAGAGTTAAGGTAATAGTCGCCCATACATTGGGTGAAGTAAATGCTTCAATAAAAGTCCTCACGAAATGCAGATTTGAAAAAGTGGAAGAAATTAACGATCCTGATGATGGTCTGATCTGGAAATGGGAGTTGAAACGAAAACCATAACGCCGACGAAGAAATTCAGTCAGTGTGTTATACTAAAATGACACGCCTGACCGTTTTTAGCAGCTAACTTGTTAATCGCGGTATTAATATAACGATCAAAGTCATACCAAAATGTTGGATATTCATCTCCGGGCCGGCCAAAGACCAAGACAGGTTTCAACTGCCCGCGAATTAAAAAGCCTAAGAATGATCTGGATGAATCTCTAATACTCTGAAAACCAGATAATCCGTTTTCTCATTGTCAGGCAGTTTATCAGTTTATATAATTATCATTTTGGGTATTGACACTACCGAAACAAACATATAATTAAACTACTGTGTCAGGTGGAATTTAAAATTTTTAAACTGATTTTAATTTCCAAATTCAGTTTACTCTCTTTTCCCTCTTCAGTAACTGTTTTATAAAACCAAACCCGAGCCAAACAA
>JBFXGD010000010.1:10180-27220 GCA_050178385.1 Calditrichaceae bacterium | reverse complement strand
ACATATAATTAAACTACTGTGTCAGGTGGAATTTAAAATTTTTAAACTGATTTTAATTTCCAAATTCAGTTTACTCTCTTTTCCCTCTTCAGTAACTGTTTTATAAAACCAAACCCGAGCCAAACAAAAATACCGGCGATTCCGGCACTGTACCACAGGTTAACCGGCCCAAACGTTTCATATATCCAGGTTCCCGTGGCGGGCCCGACCACAAAGCTGATGGAAAAACTGAACGTAAACATCCCCATATAACGGCCGCGGTTGCGGTCGGTGGCACGGTTAGCGATAAATCCTCCGGCCAACGGAAAAACAAGCATTTCTCCAATACTCCAGATGATCACGGTAAATATCATATATCCATACGTATCGTTGAATGGAATAATCCCGAACCCACCGAATAAAAATAAAGAACCGATACCCATAATTTTTACCGGGTCGGCTCGTTCAAGGCGATGCACAAGCGGCATCTCTATCAGCACAATCAGCAGGGCGTTCATGGCCAGCAGAAACCCGATGTTATTCTCCGGGAAACCTGTTTCCTGTCTCAGATACAGGGGCCATGTGTTAAATATCTGCACAAAAAGCATCCCCATTACAAGGAGCAATCCCAACATCGACAAAAACACCGAATCACGCCAGGGTGATATATCACCTGAAGCGGTTTCTTCAGGTGGCGCTTTTCTAAACTTTACTTTATGAAAAAACAGCCAGAAAAACAAAGAGGCAAAAAGACATGTCAGACCATCTGCCCAAAACAGATAGTGGTAGTTCATGGTCGCTAAAACACCACCGACCGCGGGTCCGATGGCAATGCCAAAATTGATGGCCAGCCGGTTGAGCGCGAATCCCCTGGCGCGGAACTCAGGCGGGCAGGCTCCCGCCAAAGCGGTAGCATTCGCCGGCCTGAAAGCATCTGCTACGGTCGCAAGCAGGAACAAGGTAACGGCAAGCGCGATTGGAGTTGTTACGTATCCCAAAACGATGAACCCGATTCCCGAAAAAATGAGACTGTATAACTGAACCCGGCCTGTCCCGAACCTGTCGCTCAGCCATCCCCCGAGAAAAGCGCCGGACATGGAGCCGATTCCATAAACACTGATCATTCTCCCGGCCTCGGAGACCGAAAAATTGAGTTTTTGAGTGAGATAAATTGCCAGAAAAAACAAAACCATTGATCCGCTTCTGTTTATAAACACAACAAATGAAAGCAGCCAGACATCGGTTGGGAGGCCGGAGAATGCTGATCTATATCCTGAAAAGGCTTTTTTTATCAATGATTTATTCTCACTTTTATTTGGATCACTTTTAAATTTAGGATAAAACCGGAATAATATCATCTGTTAATCAATTAACGATAATATGAATTAAAATTAAATGCTGTAAATTTAAATGAATTCCCGATGAAATCAACCAAACTTTGCGCTCAATTAATTGAATTAATTTAATTGACAAAAAAGTACAATTTAAAGTGATAAAAAATAAAGAATTGCACTTTACCTGCCGAGTATCAAGTCTTGTTTTAATCGTCCTTTAACAGGAATATAAAGAAATTCGGGCATTTGCATATGATTTTAGTTTTTGTTTCTTCTAAGACAAAAAACGTATTTGTCCGAATAATACTTTTAAATGTGTTAAAACCGGGGTTTCTTAATGCGAAAAAATGAATCAGCGAATGATGACGCAAACAAATTACAAAAAAAAATTGCTACGTTAGAAAGTGAACTTCAGCGCGTCAGTCACGCGCAGAAAATTCTTCGTGAATGTAACCAGATCATCATTCGGGCTAAGGATGAAAAGGAACTGCTGAATAAGATTTGTAAGGTCCTGGTTTCGGTCGGCGGATACCGTATGGCATGGGTTGGAGTTCCCGTATCAGGTAAGATCAATAAGGTCCTTCC
Source organism: Calditrichaceae bacterium (assembly GCA_050178385.1). Lineage (GTDB taxonomy): Bacteria > Calditrichota > Calditrichia > Calditrichales > JBFXGD01 > JBFXGD01. Next base: position 25,322 of record JBFXGD010000010.1, on the reverse strand, counting down.
GGTAGCTCAGGCCGGTTATGATGCTGGGTATCTGGAAAATCAGAATATTCGTTGGGATAACACTAAATGGGGTAACGGGCCGACCGGTTTGGCCATTCGCGAAGGCAAAACCCAAATCGCCAAAAACATTGAGTCAGATCCGAGTTTTGCTCCCTGGCGTAACGATGCTGTCAAACATGGATATACATCCTCCGTGTCCATTCCAATCAAAGTCAAACGAAGTGTCATCGGAACGCTAAACCTTTACTCGGCTGAAACAGATGCATTTAGTAAAGATGAAGTGGTGTTGCTCGAAATTTTATCACATGACGCGGCCTATGGCATTCAGAATTTACGGGAACAGATCGAGCGTATTAACGCCGAAGCCGCCCTGAAAAAATCAGAAGAAAAATACCGTAAGTTTTTTGAAGACGATTTAACAGGTGATTTTATTTCTGCCATTGACGGAACGCTTCTAGCTTGTAATCCCGCCTATCTGAGAATTTTTGGATTCAAATCCGAAAAAGAGGCCTTAAAATTTAATGTGAACTTGCTCTACCCTAATGATGAGGTCAGAAAAAAATTACTGGAAGAACTTAAGGTTAAGAAAAAGCTTGAAAATTATGAGCTGGATCTGCGGTCAAAGGATGGAAAACCCATTCAGGTGATCGAAAACATTGTGGGACACTTCGATAAACAGGGAAATCTAACGGAAATTAAAGGATATGTTCTCGATGTCACAGAAAGCAAAAGAATAGAAAAACAGCTTTATCTTTCTCAGAAACTCGAAGCCGTTGGAAGGCTTGCCGGTGGCGTTGCTCACGATTTTAACAATCTGCTTTCGGTCATCATGGGATATAGTAATTTTGTACTGAAAATTGTACAGGGCGCTGAACCGGCGTCCAAATATGTTGAGGAAATCGTAAAAGCCGCCGAAAGAGCGGGGTCGCTCACACGGCAGCTTCTGGCGTTCAGCCGTAAACAGATTCTGCAGCCAAAAATTGTTAATCTGAATGACATCGTTCACGATATGGAAAAAATGATGCGCCGGCTTATCGGCGAAGATATTATTTTCGAATCAAAACTGAGCGATGAAATCAAACAGGTAAAAGCCGATCCCGGGCAGATGGAACAGGTAATGATGAACCTTGCCGTGAACGCCCGCGACGCCATGCCTACCGGCGGCAGACTGACCATCGAGACCAGCAATGTGTATCTGGATGAAATTTACGCGCAAAAACACCAGCCCGTCCTAACCGGACATTATGTGATGTTTGCCATGAGCGATACCGGCACCGGTATGGATGAAGACACTAAATCTCAGATATTTGAACCCTTCTTTTCGACAAAAGAAAAAGGCAAGGGAACAGGTCTTGGAATGTCCACTGTCTATGGTATCATTAAACAGAGCGGCGGATATGTCTGGGTTTACAGTGAACTCGGGCATGGAACGACCATAAAAATTTATCTCCCGCAGGTGGATCAGGCGCCGTACAAGGTAAAGAGGAATCGTTTTGATCCGAAATCTTTCCGGGGCACAGAAACTATTCTGCTTGTTGAAGATGATAAGATGGTAAGGGATATGGCCTTTTTAACTCTTGAAAAATACGGTTATACAGTGTATTCGGCGTCAAACGGTGAGGATGCGCTCAACCTTGTCAACACCCTAAAAGCAGACTTTGATCTTCTTCTGACGGATGTGGTTATGCCCGGAATGAGCGGAAGAGAACTGGCAATAAAAATTGAGCCGATGTTTGACAGCATTAAAATTCTCTTTATGTCCGGATTTACCGATGACGCGATCGTTCAGCACGGAGTTTTGGACGCGGAACTTCAGTTTTTCCAGAAACCCTTCAGTCCGACAGATCTCGCGCGGCGGGTGAGAGGCCTCCTGGACGCGAAAGATCTCGGCAAGGATTGAAATATTTAAGTATTGATCCGTTCCTGATAGTCAACAAGCATTATTTCATATTCGGAAGCCATCAGCGGCGATGAGATCATAAAATCGGCGCTTGAGCGGTTGTTCGCAAGTGGAATATTATATACAACAGCGATCCGCAACAACGCTTTCACATCCACATCATGCGGCTGAGGCTCGAGCGGATCCCAGAAAAATATCATACAGTCAATCCCACTTTCGGCAATTTTTGCCCCAATCTGCTGATCCCCGCCCAACGGGCCGCTTTTAAATCTGTGAACGTTTAGATTGAGTTTGTCAGCAATCATTTTACCTGTGGTTCCTGTCCCAAAGAGTTCATGTTCAAAGAGCAGGTCCCGATTAAATTTTGCCCATTCAAGCAAATCTTTTTTACGGTTGTCATGCGCGATCAGCGCGATTCGTTTTCTTTTTTTTATCTTTATGATTTTGGAATGCATAATAATCCTCTTTAGAATTTGATTGCTCAAACATACAGAATTAATGGTTAGATCAACATTAAAAACCGGTTAGATTAATATTTACTCCCTTGATTGAGATTTTATTTTATCCGGATTGATTTGGGAATTCGTTCCTTATTCATTATTCAAAACATTCGCTGAAATTCAAAAAAAAACGGGAACAGCATAACTATTCCCGTTTAATCATCACCTTAGAAGAAAATTACTTGTTCCGGGCGGCGATCATGTTCAGCGCGGAGCCGGCCTTAAACCAGGCAATCTGGGAATCATTATAGGAATGATTCGTTTTGATTTTTTCCGATGAGCCGTCCGCATGATGCAGTTCAAGGGTCAAAGGTTTGCCCGGGGCAAAATCGGTCAGATCGATGATATCGATCGTGTCATCTTCTTTAATTTTATCATAGTCAGCCGGAGTGGCAAAGGTCAGTCCCAGCATACCCTGTTTTTTGAGATTGGTTTCATGAATACGCGCAAAAGATTTTACCAGAACAACACGAACGCCCAGATGTCTCGGTTCCATCGCGGCATGTTCACGTGATGATCCTTCGCCATAGTTTTCGTCACCTACCACAATGGTCGGGATACCCGCCGCTTTGTAAGCGCGCGCTGCCGCCGGTACCGTTTCATAAGCGCCGGTAAGCTGATTCTTTATTGAATCTGTCTTCTGATTAAAGGCGTTCACCGCGCCTGTCAGCATGTTATTGGATATATTGTCCAGATGTCCGCGATATTTTAACCATGGTCCGGCCATTGAAATATGATCTGTTGTACATTTTCCAAATGCCTTGATAAGCAGTTTCATCCCGGTCAAATTCTTCCCATCCCATGGTTTAAAGGGTGTAAGCAGCTGCAGACGATCCGATTTAGGATCAACCGCGACAGTGACCTTGCTTCCGTCTTTTGCCGGCCCCTGATATCCCGCGTCTTCAACATCAAATCCCTTTGCAGGCATTTCGATGCCCTTTGGTTCATCCAATTTTACTTTTTCACCTTTTTCATTTACCAGTGTATCGGTCATCGGATTAAAGAAAAGATCACCGGCGATCGCCATTGCCGTTACAATTTCCGGAGAAGCCACAAAACTGTGCGTGTTTGGATTGCCGTCGTTTCTTTTGGCAAAGTTTCGGTTAAAGGATGTTATTATGGAGTTTTTTTCCTTCTTTTCAGCGCCGTGTCTTGCCCATTGTCCGATGCATGGTCCGCAGGCGTTTGCCAGAACCACACCACCCATACTTTCAAAAATATCCAGATATCCATCACGTTCAACAGTGTATCGTACCTGCTCTGATCCCGGGGTTATGGTAAATTCGGCCTTTGCTTTCAGATTTTTATCTACAGCCTGCTTAGCCAGCGAAGCCGCTCTTGTGATATCTTCATAAGATGAATTTGTACATGAACCTATCAGACCTACTTCCAGCTTCTGCGGCCAGCCGTTTTCCTTTACCGCCTTGGCAAATTTTGATATGGGGGTAGCCAGATCCGGTGTGAACGGACCATTGATATGCGGTTCAAGTTCCGAAAGATTAATTTCGATAACCTGATCAAAATATTTTTCAGGATTATTGTATACTTCCCGGTCGCCCGTTAGATGCTCGGCGATGGCATCAGCCATTTTCGCCACTTCCGCCCTTCCGGTTCCCTGCAGGTATTCGGCCATTTTCTTGTCGTATCCGAAAGTTGATGTGGTGGCTCCGATTTCCGCGCCCATATTGCAGATGGTGCCTTTTCCGGTACACGAGATGCTTTCCGCTCCCGGTCCGAAATATTCAACAATGGCTCCCGTTCCGCCTTTAACCGTCAAAATACCGGCAACCTTTAGAATAACATCCTTTGCGGAAGTCCAGCCACTCATTTTACCCGTCAGCTTAACACCGATCAGTTTTGGAAATTTTAATTCCCAGGGCATCCCGGCCATGACGTCAACCGCGTCCGCGCCGCCGACTCCAATTGCGATCATTCCCAAACCGCCCGCGTTAACCGTATGTGAATCGGTTCCGATCATCATAGCGCCGGGAAAAGCATAATTTTCGAGAACAACCTGATGAATGATACCGGCACCCGGTTTCCAGAAACCGATTCCGTATTTATTTGAGACTGAGCTTAAGAAATCATAAACTTCTTTGTTTACATCCTTCGCGACTTCCAAATCTTTCTCCGCGCCGACTTTCGCCTGAATAAGATGATCACAATGAACAGTGCTTGGAACGGCTGTTTTTACACGACCGGCCTGCATGAACTGTAGCAGAGCCATCTGCGCTGTGGCATCCTGCATGGCCACACGATCCGGGGCAAAATCAACATAGGATTTACCACGAAGATATACTTCTTTTGCCAGACCGTCAAAAAGGTGAGAGTATAAAATCTTTTCTGACAAAGTCAAAGGCTTTCCCACAATATTTCTTGCCGTCTTTATCCGCTCGGGCATCCGGGCGTAACATTCTTTAATCATGTCTAAATCAAAAACCATTTTTAGAACTCCTCTGTTTATATGAAGAATTAAAAATACAAAATCCAAATCAATAAATCTATTAAAAAACCTGACCGGAATATGATTTTATTAGATTAAACTCTGTAAAAAACCGGATAAATTCCACATCAGGCAAAAAAGATTTACAGAAGCGGATTACTATATTAAAAGGAAGGATTTTTTGACTGACGCTGCCGGAAATCGACACACCGTCTTACCCGCTTTACAAACTAAAAAAAACCGGGAGATTACTCTCCCGGATTATGATTATCGTCCTGACTCTTTCTCAAGATATTTGTAGAAATCGCTCTTTGTTGACAAGAGCAGCCAGTCTTTTTCTGAGAATGTTTCCTTGTAAGTTTCAAGCGTTTTTGTGAAGCGGTAGAAATCTCTTGAATCGGCGTTCTGATTATATGCCCTTGCAAATATAGCCGTTGCCTCCGCATCCGCCTTACCTTTAATTTCCTCGGCGGTTTTATAGGCTTCAGACTGAATTCGTTTCAGCTCACGTTCCTTGTCACCAATAATTTTGGAAGCTTCACCTTGTCCCTCAGAACGATACTTATCTGCGATTCGTTTACGCTCGGTGATCATCCTGTCATAAACTTTTCTCCGGACTTCTTCAACATATTCGATTCGTTTAAGCCGCAGATCAAGCAGTTCGATTCCAAGTTCCTTTGTTTTTTCAGTAGCCGCCGCAAGAATTTCTCTGGTTATTTTTTCCCGGCCAACTTTTATATTCGGGAAAACATCGTCAAGTTCTTCTGATTTGCCAAAGGTATCAAGTACAACCATTGGCTCGCGATTCGTGTTACGCACAATTTCGACAAGATCATGATTTGCCACGGCATTTCTGGTTTCACCGTCCAGGATATCATCAAGTCGGCTGTGCGCTCCCCGTTCATCACGCAGACGCTGGAAAAATAAAAGAGGATCTGATATGCGCCATCTTCCATAGGTATCAACCCAAATAAATCTTTTATCTTTTGTCGGAACCTGATTCGAGTCACCGTCCCACTCCAGAAAGCGTTTATCAAAGAAATGTGTTTCCTGAATTAAAGGAAGTTTAAAGTAAATGCCGGGCTCGGTAATTGCTTCACCCACGGGGCGGCCAAATTGCGTGATTACTACCTGCTGAGTCTCATCAACGACGAACGCGGCGGAGACAAGAATTATCAACGCTGCAAATCCTACGATCCCGGCTATTATTGAGTTTCTATTTTTCATTTTTCATGCCCTCCTGGTTAAACTGAAACAGCGGAAGGATTCCGGATGCTTTTTCATCTGTAATAATTTTATTCCCCACTTTGGATAATACTTCGGACAGCGTTTCAAGATACATTCTTTGGCGGGTGACTTCTCTTGCTTTCGCGTATTCCCTGTAAACAGCTATAAACCGAGACGCGTCACCTTTTGACTGATTAACGCGTTCGAGAGCATACCCATGGGCTTCCTCGATCATTCTCTGCGCTTCACCGCTGGCTTTGGGTATGATCTTGTTGTACTCGGATCTCGCCTGATTAATCAGTTTTTCCCGCTCCTGCTGAGCCTCATTAACCTCATTGAAAGACGGTTTGACCTCATCGGGCGGATTGACATCCTGAAGAACAACCTGTTCAACTTTTATGCCCGTATCATACTGATCGCATAATTCCTGTACTTTTACTTCCACACTGGTGGCGATTTCCTGGCGTCCAACGGTCAGTACTTCGTTTACAGTCCTGTCACCGACAATTTCCCTCATGACCGCTTCATTGATATCCCGAAAAGTTTGATTGGCGTTCCTTACTTTGAACAGAAACTTGTATGGATCATTAATCCGGTATTGGACAATCCATTCCACTTCTGCCACATTTAAATCGCCGGTAAGCATCAATGACTCTTCCCGGTAATCTCTGGTAGAATACTCAGACCGGATGCCGGCATCTGACGTTCTGAATCCAAACTCGTGTTTTAACTGCCTTTCAACCGGCACTTTAAAAACGGTTTCAATGCCAAACGGCAGCTTAAAATTCAACCCGGGATCAACGGCTCTTGTATATTTCCCGAACCTTAAGACAACCCCGATTTCCTCAGGTTCAATCGTGAACCATGTTGAGAAAAAAAAGAAAACAACAAGTAAACCGATGACGATGTTACGTATAGCTTTCCCTGAAAATTGAGGCGGCCGCAGATTATTTAAATCAAACTGCGATTGCTGATTCATCTAAAATACCTCCTTTTATCTGGTTTGTTTATAGTCATAACTTGTAAGATTAACCCGGAGATTTATTTAAGAACAAATTATTCAGGATTCTAATTGATGACAAGAACAAGAATACCTTTCCCGGTCCGGGTTATTACTTACGGATCGGATTAAAGTTCATACTGAATATAAGGTATGAATTGCAGTTATCAACATAATACGAAATAAATAGACATCTATAAATGAAAAAGTCCGATATCTTCAAATTTTATTTCCGGCGACTGTTTTAGCAAAAATACGGCGATGCGGGCAATATCATCCACCTGCAGAAAACCTTGCTTCCGGGCGCCTTCTTCTCCGGGAGGCGGTACCTGAACAAGTCCCGGGTTCAGGCTGTGGACGCGAATTCCGTATTCACGCACTTCCTGCTGGAGAGCCTCGGCGAATCCGGCCAGGCCGAATTTGGATGCGCAGTAAACGCCTGCATCCGGGTACCCGTGCTTGGCAGCCTGCGACGCAATATTCATGATAAAACCGGATTGCTGACGGATCATCGTTGGAAGGACTTCACGGGTCAGCATAAAGGCGCCTTTTAAATTGGTGTCCATGACCAGATCCCATTCATCATCTGAGAGATCCACAATCTTTTTTTGAACACCAAGGCCTGAATTATTTACCAGAATATCAATCGAAGCAAAATTTTCTATACACATTTTAACCAAATTAACAATATCACCTTTTACACGAAGATCGCACCTGACTGCAATTGCTTTCGCTTTTCCGGTTTTATTCAAATCATCTGCCGCGGACCGGAGCAGATCGAATCTTCTGGAAGCCAAGATGACATTGACGCCTTCGTGGATCAATGCTTTGCTAATTGCCTTGCCAATACCGCTTCCGCCGCCGGTTACAATCGCGGTTTTACCGAATAAACTAATCATGAGACTCCTTATCTCCGGTAATTATGATACGGACATTGTATCCTGAATTTAGGAAGAGGCGGCTGATATTCAACCTAAAAGTTATTTGATATTGATTTAATGTTTCGCCGCAACTTCAGGATTGTTCTTTCCCGATCAGATCAGACTATTTATTTTTTTTCGTGGCAGATACAATTTCCAAAATCTGAGCGGCATGATTTCCGGAATCCACCTTGTCAAAAACATGCAGTATTTTACCGTTCGGGCCGACCATATAGGTGATCCGTTTTGGACCCATCATATTCAACAACCCTCTGTCCGCCCCATACGAATCGGCGACCTTTCGCGTATTATCTGAAAGCAGCGGGAATGGAAGATTATATTTTTCGGTAAAATTTTTATGCGAAGCGGAGTCATCATAACTGATTCCCAGAATGGAAATGCCTTCACTTAATAACGCTTCATAATTGTCACGGAGATTACATGCCTCTTTTGTACATCCGGGCGAATCGTCTTTAGGGTAAAAATAAATCACGGTGATTCCATCTTTGTAATCAGCCAGTTTATGTACTGTGCCTTTTGAATCAGATAGTTCGAAATCCGGCGCGGTATCACCAACTTTTAGCATTTCTCCTCCGAACAACATTGAATTAAACATAAATAATAGTGCAAATGAAAATAACAGCTTCATTTTTGCTCCTTTTTTTATTTCAGCGCCGTAAAAAAGTATCTTTCGGCGTTCTTGTGCATATAAAACTATAATGAATAAAATATATTTCTCAATTTCATAATAAAAAGTGAGATTTAAATTAGTGACCTTAGTAGAGACGGGAATAAATTAAAGGTCCTTATCATTTATAATATGCTACAGAGTGATGTTTTTGGGGTTAATCAGGAGAATATAATGGCAAAATTAACTATAAATAATATGATTGAAGAAACAGATTTAGCGTTAAGCATGAATAAAGGCGATTATATCGATAAGGATATGATTATCGAATGGTATCGCCTGATGCATCTGGGTAGAACACTGGATGACAATGCCGCTTTATATCTGAAAAAAAATATGGGCTGGAGCTATCACGCCGCATGCGCGGGTCATGACGGGATACAGCTTGCCCTTGGAATGTCTTTTAAGCCGAATAAGGATTTTCTGTTTCCTTATTACAGGGATATGCTGACGGTTCTGGCCGCCGGGATGACACCTGAAGAGATTATCCTGAACGGGTTGTCAAAAAGAGACGATCCTTCATCAGGAGGGCGCCACATGAGTAATCATTTCGCGAAACCGGAAATCGGCATTCAGAATGTGTCATCGGCAACCGGGAACCACACACTTCACGCGGCCGGTGTCGCCAGAGCGATTAAATATTACGGCAGCGATGCCATTGCTTATTCAAGTCAGGGTGAATCGTCCACATCGGAAGGCTATGTTTATGAAGCGATAAACGGGGCGTCGAGAGAAAAATTACCTGTTATTTTTGTCATTCAAAACAATGGATACGGTATTTCGGTTCCGGTCCATGAGCAAACCGCCAATCCGATTGTAGCCGACAACTACAGCGGATTAAAAAATCTGCATATTGTTCGTGTTGACGGAACGGATATTTTCGACAGCTGGCACGGAATGCAGGAAGCGATAGAATTTGTAAAGAGCGGGGCAGGCCCGGCAATCGTGCACGCGCAAACCGTTCGTCTGCATTCGCACAGCAATTCTGACAAACAATCAAATTACCGGCCTGAGGAGGAATTAAAGGAATTACTGCGATATGATCCTGTTCCGCGTTTTAGAAATTATATTCTCTCCCATAATCTTCTCAATGAAGATCAGCTTGCTGAACTTGAAGAAAAAAATAATCTGGAATTTCAGATGGCCGCGGAAAGAGCGGAAAACGCTCCCAATCCTGAACCAAAATCTGTTTATAATTTTATCATGCCGGATCCGATTGACGTAGAAGAAACCGCCATCCCGGAATCCGCGGAACAAGTCACATTACGACACGCCATCAATGAAACTCTAAAACAGGAATTCCGCCGTAATCCCAATACGTTTTTATGGGGGCAGGATGTCGCCTCATTCAAAAAGGGCGGCGCGTTTAAATTAACCGCCGGAATGGAAGATGAATTCGGTGGTGAAAGAGTGTTTAACGGACCCATCGCGGAAGATTATATTGTTGGAACAGCAAACGGAATGTCACGATACAGAGATGATATCCGCATTGTCATAGAAGGGGCGCAGTTTGCCGATTACTTCTGGCCGGCAATGGAGCAGTTAATCGAGTTGTCACATGAATACTGGCGTTCCAACGGTAAATTTTCACCAAATGTAACAATCCGGCTCGCATCCGGCGGTTACATCGGCGGCGGGCTGTACCATTCGCAAAATTTAGAAGCGATACTGACAGCTCTTCCCGGAATCCGGGTGGTTGTTCCTTCCTTTGCCGATGACGCGGCGGGATTATTAAGGACTTCAATCAGAAGCCGGGGCCTCACACTGTATCTGGAGCCAAAATTTTTGTATAACCATAAAATGGCGAAATCTTATTTTACATCCGATGAGCATTTTGTTCCGTTTGGTAAAGCGCGGATTAGAAAAGCCGGCGATGATCTGAGTATTATCACATACGGCACACCTGTTCATTTTTCGCTGAAGGCCGCCGAACGACTGCAGAAAGACCATAACATTTCGGTTGAAGTTGTCGATCTGAGGAGCCTTGTGCCTCTCGACCGTGAGACCATCCTGAACTCCGTCAGAAAAACAGGCCGGGCGCTGGTGGTACATGAGGATAATATTACCGGCGGATTTGGCGGTGAAGTGGCATCCATCATTTCAGAGCAAGCGTTTAAATTTCTTGATGCCCCTGTAACACGATTGGGTTCAAAAGATATTCCGGTAGGATTCAATCCGATTCTGGAGAGAGAAATACTCATCAACGAAAATCAAATCTACGACAAAGCGCTTCAATTGGCGCAATTTTAAATAAAACAATAAACACATTAATAATTACCGCTCATCATTTTGATGAGCGGTTTTTTTTAAGCATGGACTTTTCCCGGCCGATCTTTTATATTTTTTAAAATTGCAGCGCCGCGGAATCGAAAACTATCTTCAATCTATCAGTTATTCAGATCAGCTCTAATACGAATAAACGGAACATCTCATAAACAATGATAACGGGGGTAATTATGATTTACTGTCCCTATTGTTCGGAACCCGTCACAAAATCTCATAAAATTTGTCCTTTTTGTAAAAAGTCACTGGATCTCGATATACTCGACAACCTGTATGAACCTGGTGATTCCAGCGCCATCAGCAAAAAGGATTTAAGAAGACTCTGGTTTATTGAACGTTCATATATCTTCTGGCCGGTTATTACACTTATACTAGGGCTCATCGCCGGGGGCATGCTGATGTTTATTTATGATCAGGTTCAATTTTCAGGAGAACGCGCGGATTTGAGAACAAAAATTGAAGAACTGCAAACCGCCATTGACCGCAAAGAATCTAAAACCACCGACCTGAAAAGCGGTCTGGAACAGGAGGTCGCGGAGCGTGATCAGATTATTGCCATTCTAGATGATCAAAAGGAGACGCTGAGCCGGATTATTAATTTCACCAGGAGGTTTGCGTCGGGAATTCCTATTCCGCCAAGCATGGCTGAGGAGTCAAGCTCCTACAAAGGAAATATGAACTATCTGATCCGGCAATTTGAAACCGGGCAGGATAAACTAAAAAATGCCGGTCATAAAAACATAAAGACGTACAATCTTGAAACAGTGCCGCAAGTGCTTAGCGGCCAGAATTAATACTGTTCTTTTATGAACCATGATTTGCTTTTTGGCCCAATTTAAATTATTTATGATGATTGTTCTTAATCTGATTACAGCGCAGATACTGACAATGAAAATTGTTTGTTTTTAAACAGAATTTCCCGTGACTGATCCTGTACGTTTTGAAATTTGTTAAGTTTGTTCAAAACAGGAGGAGACATTCATGAAGTTTAGCACCGCGCTTAGACAACCCACCCGCAGACGTTTGGAACGATGCGGCCAGGCCGATATTTTAATCGGAATACCCTGCTTTAATAATGATTCCACCATCACTCATGTCATCACCACGGTAGAAAAAGGGCTTGAACTACATTATCCTAATCATCGCTGTGTGGTGATGATCGCCGACGGCGGATCGGTTGATGATTCCCGTGAAGAAGGCGACATGATCGAGAGCAGCCCATGGATCGAACGGATTATCGCCATTTACCGGGGTGTTTCGGGAAAAGGCACGGCGGTGAGAGCCATTTTTGAAGCGGCAAATTTACTCGACTGTAAGGTCTGCGCCCTTTTTGATTCAGATCTGAGATCCATCACCCCGGACTGGATTAAATGTATGATTGATTCTATCCTGAATGACGGAGTGGATTTTGTCGCTCCGTATTATAAGAGGTATAAATACGACGGCACCATCACCAATAACATCGTGTATAATCTAACTCGTTCGCTTTACGGGTATCGGGTAAGACAGCCGATCGGCGGTGATTTCGCCTTCAGCCGGGGACTTATAAAACATTATATCGAGCAGGAAGTCTGGGAATCGGATGTGGCCCGCTTTGGCATCGATATCTGGCTGACCACCACGGCGATGGTAAATAAGGCAAATATCGTTCAGGCCAATCTGGGCGTTAAAATTCATGATGTAAAAGATCCATCGGAATCCCTCGGCCCCATGTTCCGCCAGGTTGTTTCCACCCTGTTGTCAATGATGGAACAACACGAAAAGACGTGGATGAAGTTAAAAGGAAGCTCCCCGACCCCCGTTGTCGGACCGTCTATTCAGGTGGAGCCAAAGCCATTTACCATTAACGTCGGCAAACTGGTGGATGATTTTAAAATCGGATACAGCAATTTCGGAGAGTTATGGAAAAAGATCGTCGCCCCGGATAACTGGGAAGTAATTCAAACCCTTTCTCATAAGGAGGAAAAGGAATTTTTCTTCCCGGTGGAGAACTGGGTAAAAATATTGTATGATCTGGCAGCCGCTTACCACCACTGGAAAGGCAGCCGCGATCTGATGATAAGCCTCATGACCCCGCTGTATTTTGCCAGAATCGCTTCCTTTGTTAACAGGTCGATTGATATGACCACCGACGAGGCTGAAGCGCTTGTCGAAAAGCAGGCCGAAATCTTTGAACAGCAGAAGGGGTATTTAATAAAGCGCTGGAAAGAAGATGTACATTATTATAATGAAAAATAATCCGGAAAACACCATTCACGCCCGGGACTGATCGTAACGTGCGCTAATAGAATGGTCCGAAATCATGGCCCATAACTTTACATTAATATAGATTTCTGAATATTGTTTGTTTAATTGAACAACTGATTCAATGATCGTGATTCTGCATCATGGTTATCATCTAATCACGTGAATCGAAATTCAGGCTTTATTTCTTTCCTGTGATACATAAAAATTTTAGGAATATTTAGGCGGATTCTGTATCATTCCCCTTTCAAATGGATCAAAATATTTACTTTAAATTGGACCAGGAACCTGATTTGGATAATAAGAAACAGGCACAGCTTACGGAAGGACCCGTCGGAAAAACACTCGTCCGTCTAACCATTCCGATGTTCTTTGGCATTTTAGCGAGCGTGGCCTTTAACTTAATTGATACATTTTTTGTCGGACAGCTTGGCACCACGCCTCTTGCCGCCATGAGTTTTACCTTTCCGGTGGTTTTTGTGATCTCCGGTTTATCCATGGGCTTGGGTGTCGGCGCCTCGGCGATTATTTCCAGAGCCATCGGTGAGGGTGATCAATACAGGGTGCGGCGTTTAACCACCGACAGCCTGGCGCTTTCGATAATCATTGTCGCCGTTTTTATTATCGCCGGATTTCTGACGGTGGAGCCCGTATTCAAATTAATGGGCGCTACCGATCAGGTGATGCCGTACATTGAATCATATATGTATATATGGTATCCGGGCATTATTTTTATGGTGGTACCAATGGTCGGCAATTTTGCCATCAGGGCCACCGGAGACACAAAAACACCGAGTATGATCATGCTTGTGGCCGTTCTGATAAATGCCATACTTGATCCTTTATTGATATACGGCTGGGGACCCTTTCCCCGCATGGAACTTGCCGGCGCTGCTCTGGCAACGGTTATCTCCCGGGGAATTACATTCTTTTTCGCGATCTGGATTTTATATGCCCGTGAAAAAATGATCACCATTAAAATCCCGGAAGCGCGTGAAGTTCTGGATTCATGGAAAAATATGCTCTATATCGGCCTGCCGACGGCCGGAACGAATATAATATTACCCGTCGGCGCGGGAATCATCACCCGGCTTGTGTCAACTTACGGACATGAAGCGGTCGCCGCGTTCGGTGTCGCATCGAGAATTGATATGTTCGCGATGACTGTAATCATGGCTTTATCCAGTGTACTCGCTCCCTTTATCGGCCAGAATCTCGGCGCAGACAATCCCGGAAGAGTCCGCGCAGGTGTCATGTATGGTCAGCGCTTTGCTCTTGGCTGGGGCGTGTTTGTTTTTCTGGTTCTGTTATTTGTCTCCGCGCCGGTCGCATCCATCTTTAACGATGATCCGAAAGTCATTGAAATCATTGTGCTGTATTTATGGATTGTACCGATCGGCTACGGAGCGCTGGGCATATTGTCCATTTCCAACGGGGCTTTAAATGTATTAAAAAAACCGCTTAACGCATCACTCCTGACCATTACCAGAATGTTTATTTTATATGTTCCCCTGGCATACCTCGGATCTTCTTTACTTGGTTTAAAGGGGATATTTTCCGCGGCCACGGCTGCAAATATCATCACAGGTATCGCGGCGTATTTCTGGCTGAAGAAAATATTGAGAAGTTAGAAGTAGGAAGTAGGAAGTAGGAAGTAGGAAGTAGGAAAGATAAGATAAAAGAAAAATGATAAAAGAAAAAAGAGAAGAGCCACAGTATGCTGTAAGCCATTGTCAATCACGGCAGGATTGAGAAAAAAAGATTCTTCGGGACGGATTTTCTGTTCGAGCAGGAAGAAAGTAAGAGGTAGGAAGTAAGAATTGTTAAGAGTAGTGGCGCGATGCTCGTGCCCTAAGTAGGGATTGAAATCAGAGTAATCATTTAATCAGGCGAATCAAAGTTCAGACAATGAAGATGATCAAATGGGAAAGAAGAAG
>JBFXGD010000010.1:0-10080 GCA_050178385.1 Calditrichaceae bacterium | reverse complement strand
GCGGTTTATTCCCTTTCCCATAAGCTTGCATCCGACTTTGTATTTTAATCATTGAAAACCCGTCTTCGGGAAGTTATGTGAAGGTTCATGCGTTTACCTAATGAAATAAGCAAAAAAGGTAATTTCATGAATAACCAAAAAAAAATTTTAACATTAATTTCAGCGGTGCTTGTGTTCACTGTTATTCTGATGGCGTTTATGCCTTTAAATACGATGAAGACGAATCAGCCCGATGAGGAGCAAACGATGGATCCTAAGCTTGAAACAGCCACATTCGGCGCCGGATGCTTCTGGTGTGTGGAAGCCATTTATGAAAATCTCGAAGGTGTGCAAAGCGTAATATCCGGATATTCCGGCGGTGAAATTGAAAATCCGTCTTATAGCGATGTCTCCGGCGGGAATACCGGTCACGCGGAAGTAACACAGATATATTTTGATCCTAAAGTCATCAGCTATGAAGATTTGCTGAATGTCTTTTGGCAAACACACGATCCGACAACCCTGAACAAACAGGGCGGCGACGTTGGCACCCAATACCGTTCGGTGATTTTCTATCATAACGACACGCAGAAAGCCGCTGCTGAATTATCAAAAAAAGAAGCCGATGGTTCCGGTTACTGGAAAGATCCGATTGTGACCGAAATCAGTCCCTTTATAGCCTTTTACAAAGCTGAAAATTATCATCAGAATTATTACGAACAGAACCGGAATCAGCCATACTGCCGTTTTGTCATCGATCCCAAATTAAGAAAATTTAAGAAAGAGTTTTCGGATAAGCTGAAAAAATAACAACCCTTCACTTCTATTTGATATCTGTTATCAGGTAGGAACGGGTATTCTTTAAATTACTGTTATAGGCAGGGGACACCCTTTCCTCTTTCAAAAACGCGATGCGTTTCAAGGCATCCGGCCATGTATTGATTATTCAACATTTACCAGCCAAAGGCTATGATTTGATTTTGATCATTAAACTTCAAATCGAAGCAGGGAGCAAGGTCCGTAACCTGACCTTCGGGTGATTCCAAGACGATATCATAGGTCATGTCTTTATATTCCAAAATGTGTTTCAATTTATGATTTACAAAATCTTCCCTCATATTTTGGAAAAACCGTTTGTATCTGTTCCGACTGGTTTCGTTTGGTATATATTTCCTGATAAATGCATCAATTTCATCCGGTGTTTGTATATCTTCTTTCATTAAAATAAGTGATACGAATTCATTAATGATTTTAATATTCTTGTTTGATGCGGCTTCGGAAGCATATTCTTCATATTTCATTTTAGGAATAACCGGTTTGTACGATTCATCGAAAAGAAGCTTCTCGATTTCCCATCCAATGACCTGAGTATCATATCTTAGTTGATTCGTCATGTAGATAATAACGGCATCTTCTTCCGGCAGTTGTATGAAATCAGCATAAAATACCCCGTTTGAACCGTTGTGCGCGACAATTTTTGTGTTTCTTTCACTATTAAAAATCGCCCAGCCATAGCCGTAGAAGGAATCACCATTCTCATTTTCAGGAACATGAGGATAAAACATCCGCTCGATGGATTCCTTTTTGATAATCCGCCCTTCTTTGATTGCGAGATACCATTTATATAAATCTTCGGGAGTGGATAAAATCCCGCCGTTACCTTTTAAATGCCATGAAATCACATTGGAAGATGCTTCCCATCTTTCGATATGTGTTCCCCAGTCTTCTCCGCATTTATATCCACGCGCAATATTGGTCTTGTCCCAATCAGGCATCAGGTATCCGGTATTTTTCATTCCGGCCTTCGAAAAAAGAGCCGTTTGAAGATATGTCTCATAATCTGTTTGAGTCACCTTCTCTATAATGATCGCCAGCAGACTGTAACCCGCGTTTGCATAACGGTATCCGGTTCCCGGTTGAAAATTTAACTCTGCGTTCAATATTCCATCGATAAAATCCTTTTTATTTATAGGCACAAAATCCACTCCATAATCCAAGTCTCCGATAAGCCCCGATGAGTGAGTAAGTAGCTGCTGGATGGTGATATCTTTTTTGTCTTCCGGTACATCCTGAAAATAGATCGTGAGATTATCCTCAAGAGTTAATTTACCTTCATCCGCCAGGCGAAGAATCGCCGTAGCCGTAAACTGCTTTGTAAGCGATCCTGTGGTAAAAACCGTCTCCTTTGTAACAGTCAGTTTTTGTTCCTTGTCTCTGAAACCAATCCCCCCTGAGAAAAGTACTTCACCTTTCTGCGCGACCAGCACAGATCCTGAAACACCGTTTGCTTCGCATTTTTTTAAGTAATCCCCGATCCTGATTTTTGATTTATTCTCGGTGCCGGTGCAGGCAACAACAAATAAGGATAATACTAACAGATTAAAATATTTCACTGAATGCCCCCTGAAAATTTTATGGGTGCTTACTTAGCGACCGTTGAAATTTAAAAGGAAAGATTCCCCGGATATCCAAAGAAGTTAATTAATTTTGTCAGATAAAAACAGAGGAACCTTCTACGCTGCCTGTGTCCGCCTGCATCTCTTTGTCGGCCGGATTCCTGCGCATATTGCAGAATAAGTCCCTGCCGGTTTTTAATTTTGGAGAGTTGTGGCATGAAACAGCCTCATAATTATTTTATAAAAATAGATTCAGATATTCAGTGAAGACAAAGATTCGGTTTCTTTTAAAGCCGGTGTCTTCTATGAGAATGCCCAGTTTTACAAAGTCATTTATGAAACGATTAGCCGTGGCAGGCGACACATGCAAAATATTCCCCACTCTCGATGCTGTTGTAATGGGGCGTCTGTATAATTCATTTATAAGTCGTTTTGCCTTGACCTGTTTTTGGCCAAGTGTGAGTAATTTTTCACCTTCGACTTTTTCTTTTAGCGCGATAATCTTATTGAATGTTTCAATCGAATTTGAAGCCGTTTCCAGAACACCGGCCAGAAAAAAACGAAGCCACTGACTTAGATTGTTTTGTTTCCGCACAACCATTAAATTATCATAATAATACGATTTATTGCGTTCAAAAAAATCCGATAAATACAGGGTAGGCTTTTGTAACAGATTATATCTTACCAGGTAAAGGGTAATCAATAATCTTCCTAAACGGCCATTGCCATCAAGAAATGGGTGGATGGTTTCGAACTGGTAATGAGCGATAGCAATTTTGATTAGATGCGGGACATGAATGGCGTTATTGTTTAAGAACTTTTCCAGATCGCCCATCAGGCCGGGCACTTCTTCGTGGGACGGCGGAACAAATACTGCGTCCTTTAAGGTGGCGCCAATCCAGTTTTGACTGCGGCGAAACTCTCCGGGAGCACGCTCTTTACCGCGTACACTTTTTAAAATAGTTTTATGTGTATCTTTGAGCAGACGGCTGGACAAGGGCAGCTTGTCCAGTTCTTTGATGGCCCGGTTCATGGCTTCGATGTAATTTTGAACTTCCCGCCAATCATCTCGGCGTTCGGGTAGAACATTTTCTTCTTCGATAAACGCTTCTTCGAAAGTTGTATGCGTACCTTCGATACGGCTGGACTTGGTGGCTTCTTTGACCACGTGCATCATGATAAAAAAATCCACATCCGGAATAAGTTGAGAAAAGGCATTCAGCTCGCCCAGTTTAAGATTTGCTTCACCAAGCAGGGTGTTCAACGACGGATCAGATAAGATCCATTCGCGGTTAACCGGATTGGGTGAAAAGCTTTTATATTCAAATTGCTGTATGAACTTGCCGGCTTTAAAGTTTTTTATATCCATAGTCCATTTTGAAAATATAATTTCTTATATTTTTATTAATTTAAACTTATGAAAATATAAACAACTATATTATCATTTACCAGTAAATTGTTTGGTTTTTTCGGGTGCTTACCTAACGACTGTTGAAAATTAAAAAGAATAGATACCCTGCAATAACCAAAGTAGTTAATTAATTTTGTCAGATAAAAACAGAGGAACCTGCGAGGCGCTGGCGTTCGTCTGCAATCCTTTGCCTGTCGTTAACTACTCGAAATAGGCCTTGTATCTTTCCAGGTAATGCCTGACCCTTCTGGCATCTTCAATCCGGCCGGATTTTGTCAGAGCCGCAACCGCCGGCATATATTCCGAAAGATACAGGTGCAACTGATTATGCGCGTTTCCGGTCATGGTACAGCCCTGAATCAGCTCATCGGTCAGGACTTGCAGGTCGGCGCCGGCCTTTTTCAGGCCATCTTCTTCAAGAGCCTGCAGATCAGAATCTAATAAAGACGCGCCCATTTTGGCGAAACTGGATCTTGTGTGATCATCCATCTTCCATTTGCGGCCATTGTCCAGCCGGAGTCCTTCAAGTCTGTCTTCCGGCACGTCCTCAGCCGAATAAGATGTCCGGGTCTTTTTACCGTGAGTGTGCTCTCCGGCGCTGTCTGCGCCGCATGATACGAAAAGCGCTGCTACCACAACTATGAGCGCGAAGATCAATATGTGCTTCATGTATTAATTCCTTTGCATTTATTGCCGGCTAACAAATTTAATTGATGTGTATGTTATTTAGCGTTTTAATTTCAATAATAAAAAACTTACTCAATACAAATATATTCCCAGGAAGTTAGAATAAAAATGTTTTAGGTATGAGCAGATCTAACGATTTCATATCTGACCTGGACAAAGCCATTATCAGAACCCGATACGGAAATCAGGCGCATGGGGATTTCCTTCTCCAATTCACCAAAAAGCGGAATTCCGGATCCGAGTAAAATGGGTATGCGGGTGATGGTTATCTCGTCTATCAGCCCGGCTCTCAAAAAGCCTTGTATCGTTATCCCCCCGTCGATGTACAGATGTTTATATCCTTCTTCCCCCAGTATCGAGACTAATTGCTTCGGAGCCTGATTTTCAACTCTTATTTTTCCCGTCAGCTCTTTTGGAATGACCATTTGTCGGTTGGTCAGAATAATCACCGGAATTTTTTCATACGGCCAAAATCCAAAAGTCCGTACTTTTTCGTATGAGTTCCGCCCCATCACGATCGCGTCAACGGTGGCGATAAAATCATCATAATCAAGGCCCTTTAACTCAACGCCGGAATATTCCGGGTTATCCAGCCACTCAATACCACCGTCCGGCTTTGCAATATACCCGTCAATACTTGTGGCGATATAGACCGAGCACTTTACACGCATTGCTTACCCTGTCTTTTATAGAAGATCGATTGGACATGCGAGTTATTTTTCAAACGTACATTTATATTGAATAACTTTCTGAATACCAAAATATTCCTCTGACATGAGATTAAGTATTTTGGCTCCGGGCCTCAGTTAATGAGTACAAAAATGAAATCTTTACATACCGGGTTTTAACGCGATAGATGGTGTGAATGTGGTTTGATCTCATCACAAACACGCCACGGAACAATTCAGAACGAATTTAAAACGATACTTTCCAAATTTTAATTCTCAATTTGTGAATCAGGAATGAATACATTATCTGTAACATTTTGATCTATAAGATACGAAAACGGATCAATACATACGGCACCGGGTTTACGTTCGACAATAAATGAAAGACGTGTACGCTCCTGTGTAAACAGGTGCTTTTCCAACAGAATGAGATGCTGCTGAAAATCAGGCGCGTCCGGGTGGTCTGAAAAGATGCCTATATCGATAGATTCATTCATTATCATTGGAATGACTTCCCGGTCTCCACGAAGTTCCGATTTTGTAGTGTTGACCAGCATTGAGACCTCATATCGTCCATCGGGCAGAATTTTATATTGAGCCGATTCGATCCGCAGATCGTAAAAGACGATTTTTTTCATCCAGTCATCAATCAGCGCGCTCTGATCATTATTTGCAACCGCGTATAGCGCCGAAAGTAAATCATGGGTGGTTGCCTGCTCCCCGGGCCAGGCATGGGCTTTTAGAAGATTGCGGACAGCCGTGTTAAGTTTTTCCTCCCCCAGCAGTTCCTTCAGCGCGTACATAACCAGAGAGCCCTTCTGGTAATAAATGTGCGTCTGTTCGCGTCCCCCCGACCTGTACAATGGTGATTCCGTGAGGCTGTAGGAGCGCCCGGTCAGATAGGCTTTCAGCTCATTGCCCAAATATTGCCGAAGATGATTCCTTCCAAAAGTTTTTTCAAACATCAGAATCTCCGAATATTGGGCCAGTGTTTCAGTGAGTACCTTGCCGCCTTCGACATCCGCAGGCTCCAGCTGACCCGCCCACCATTGATGCGACAATTCGTGAGCCAGCATGTGCGCCACAAAATTTATTTTCGATGTATCGCTTACATTACCCAGAAAACCATATTTTTCCCGGAAAAACAATAAATTGGGATAGGCGGTGGCCGCCCCCGGATAATTGGGGATTTCCGCGATAACCAATTGCTTGTATTGATAAGGCCCGAATTCGTCTTCGAATATGTCCAGTGATTGCTTCGCAGCTTCCAGCAGGCCAACAACATTAGCGCTGTGCTCAGGGTGATAATAAATTTCCAGAGCCACGTCACCGACGGTCTCTTGCTTCCGCGCGAATTCCGCGGAGGTACAGGCAAACATAAATGGGACCGGCCGTTCAGTTTTATAATGAAAATAATCACGGCCGTTTTCCCGCCATTGCTTTTGCAGGGTACCAATGGTGACGACGGTTTGATTGGCTTCGCTTGAGATAATCGTCTCAAAATTGATCCATTGATATGTTCTTTGGAAGTCGCCTTCAAGATCCGCGCTTCCCGATTGCTGAGGCAAGCCCATCTTCCCGCGTTTGATTCGATCATTGAGTTCGAAGTCCGCATTATACCCAAAAAAGGGAACAAATTTTTCAAGCTCAATATAAGAACCGTTTTTGACAACAGAGTTTTCGTAGTTGACAGGCTGGAATCCTGATTTTCGCATATCAATTAAAAACTTAAGTTCTCTCTTCTCACCGGGCAGCATTGGCCTTTCAGCCCTAAATTGATAATAATGATACGTGTCGTCATAGTGCAGCAGGATTGTATTTTTAAATGTAATCTCCGACCTGGTCACCTCATGATGAACACCAATAAGAAAATCTGTCAAAGGCTCATTGGTCTGGTTCTGAATCGTATATCGGCCTTCAATCCGGTACCGGGCTTCGGTGGGATACAAATCAACCCGGGTCCGCACATCGGTGATGACCGGTGTGCTCATGGATACAAACGATTTGTATTTTTTTTCATACTCCGCCCGGAGACGCGTCTGTTCATTTTGTGTCCTGTAAACGTTTAAAACATTAGTTTGATAAAAAACAGACGCGCCGCTGCCCAGCACGATGGCGAGGCAAGTTATACCCGCAATAACATGACCCGATTTCCAGTCTTTAAAAAATGATTCTAAGCGAAAGCGCAGACCGTTGTCGGTTCCACGCGGCCATAAACGCCAGGTAGCCAGGACTAATATTCCGGCCACTCCGGTCCAGAAAATCATCAACCAGTGGAAAGAACCGGCCGGCTGTCCAAATCCGCTCATGTCAGAATAGACCAGATTCGGGGCCATCGCGTAACGCAACAAGGGATGTTCCGGGCCAAAGGAAGTTTTTTTCATGGTGAACAGAAACCAGACACCGGTTAACAGCATGGCAATATATTTATTGGGTATGACGGCCGTAATAAACAAAGCTACTACGGCAACCAGGGCAAGCGGATAAAGTCCGTAATAAAACAGCGAAAGATAAATATCCATCTCAAAACGAAAATATCCGTTCAGTGCCTGAACAAAAATTCCGGTGACAATAGCTGCAACGATAAACAGCATAATCAGTATGATCAAAGTGACAAATTTTGAAAAATAGATGATGCTGCTCGGTAACGGCAGCGCGTCAACAATTTCATTTATATTTACGGCCTTTTCCCTGGTGACCATTTCGGCCCCGTAAAAAATAACAATAAAAATACCGATCTTAGTCAGCGGTGCGTGGATGATTGTTGTAATGAAACCGGTCGTCGGATAATAAACGGTATCAAATACACCGTGCAAAATGGTTTCGGTCAATTCGATGCCCACCAGAAAAATCCACAGCAACATCAGCAAGAGCAGCGGAATGCTCTTTAGGTTGGAAATGACTTCCAGATACGTCGCGGATGTAAATGCCTGCAACTGAGCCCGGCGAGACTGAGGGTAAACCGGCATAGGGCGGTAAACTGAAAGTGTTTCCGATTCGAGAGTAGAAGTCCGCTCTTTTTTCGAGGATCCGGTGAGCACCCGAAACTCAAAGATTCTGTAAACAAATGTAAAAATCAGCGCTGAAATGGTCAGCCAGAATACGCGATTAATCAGGAAGTTGCCCCCTACGCTCAGCGACAGACTGTTCTTTTCCATTGGGATCCAATTTTTAACCATTCCCAAATACCCAACCAAGCCGTATGGATCCATCAGAACCGGCAGAAGTTTCGTTTCGCTTCCTGTTAGTGTCGCGCTGGCCATCAATGGTGAATTCCCCAAAATTGAAGCGACCATATAGAGAATATAAATCGAAACACCGCTGACATAAGTGGCCAATGTATTTCGTGATAAAATGGCGACGGCAAACAGCACCGAGCTGCTAAACAAGATATTGGGGACACCAAAAATTATCAGCGGCCGGAGGTAATTGCCGATGTTGACCGGCCCCAGACGTCCGGCTTCCACCAAAAAACTGCCAAGATACATCCCCAGGGCAGCCAAAATCAAAATAATGAAATTCGAAAGGAGCAACGCTGTAAATATCCCGCCCAAATAATTAAACCGGGTAACCGGCGTTGAAAAGACCAGTTCTTCCATTTTGTATGTACTGTCCCTCAAGGCCAGATTTACGACGAACAGGGTCAGCGGAAAAAGTAAAAACAGGGACAGCAGGCTCTGGAAATAAGCGATTGCATAGGGTGAATTTACATGAACATCGATACCGCCGAAATTGGCCTGGCTGCTCAGAATACCGAGGGCAAAAAACAATAACGCCGCGGCATAAAACGTAACCTGGCGAGACTGATACTTCAGATTAAATATTAGTATCTTGAAAAACATAGTCAATTCCATATAATAACCGTCTCCGGTCCGGTCCGTTAATTGACCAAACGATGGTTTAGCAGAGACGTAAAATAAACATCTTCCAGGCTGGGCTCTCTTGGCTCAAAATCCTTTTCCGGTCGGTGATCCGATAAGACATGGATACGCAATTTGCCAGTGGTTAAGTGACTGGAGATCACGGTGAAGCGTTCACGATACTTTTGTAAATCACCCTTGGAAATAGTCTTCTGCCATACACGTCCGCGGATATTGCCGATGAGACGGGCGGGCTCACCGCTCAAACGGATTTCTCCATCGGCCAGAATGGCCATATTCGGACACAGATTGCTGACATCCGCTACAATATGAGTGGAGAGCAACACGATGATATTCTCACCAATTTCACTTAAAAAGTTATGAAAACGGTTTCGTTCTTCCGGATCCAGACCGGCGGTAGGCTCATCGACGATGATCAATCTGGGATCGCCCAGCAGAGCCTGTGCAATGCCAAAACGTTTCTTCATCCCCCCAGAAAAGTTATGCACCGATTTTTTCCTGTATCTGAACAGGTTGGTCTGATGGAGCAAGGCGTTGATTTGATCTTTACGCATTTTTGAATCAGTAAGACCTTTTAAAATCCCAAAATGATCTAGTAAATCATAGGCGGAGATTCGTGGATATACACCAAATTCCTGTGGCAGATACCCCAGTTGGTTTCTGTAAATTTGTGGACTTTTAAAAGCATCATAGCCATTAAACACAATACTCCCGCTATCCGCCGGCTGAAGAGTGGCGATAGTGCGCATTAATGTGGATTTACCGGCGCCATTCGGTCCCAACAGACCAAACATACCGGAATCAATGGTCAGATTGATATTTCGCAATGCCCTGACACCGTTACCATAGGTTTTGGAGAGATTGGAAATGGTTAACAATAATGCCCCCTTATCCGGTTTCAGGTTTCCTGAATCAACTCAAAGATTAAAGAGTATAGTGACGCAGTAATGGTGAGAATGTTTCACTCAGAGGATGGTCCCCGAAATATCCGGAATTACTGTCAATAAAAATGCGGTAGCTAATTTTATTTCATACCCACGTGCTTTAGCTCGTGGACA
>JBFXGD010000009.1:0-44986 GCA_050178385.1 Calditrichaceae bacterium | reverse complement strand
ATCCGGGTCATCGTCAATAAGTAAAATATTATGGGTCATATAATTTTACACTAATTTACTTAATGTCTTCTTAAAACTGTTACTTACAAACTCTATCACTGTGAAAACCAGCAAATTAATAATCCCTATATAAAATAAGATTTTTGTGATCTTATCCAGCAAAATGGAATTAAATTCAGGAAGAATGATAATCATTATAAAACAAAACCCGACAATCCAGCTCATTATTCGTATGATATTTTTATAGAGCTTTTCAACTTCCGGTCTGGTTATATCTTCCCTTTCACTCATAGACTCATATTGTTGTTTTTTGGTCTGCTGTTTTCTTATGTTTTTTTTCCCCATTTTCCTGCCTCTATATTATTAATAACCCGAAATCCTGAAACTTATTTATTCGTTATTAGAATAATAATCTGATTTTGTTTTTCTAACAAATCAAAATAATTATCGACCCTTCAACGTCTTTTTAGATTTGTTTTAATATTTGCAGAAAGTCCTTTTCCAAAGTATCGGCCGGCGATTCTATAATGCGGCCGATTTCTTTTCCGTCCCTGATGATTATAAATGTAGGAACCCGTTTTATGTCAAACTTTTCCGGCAAATCATTTTCCAATTTTTTCTTTCGGTCGACAGCCCAGATTTTCATTTTTATTTTTTTATCGAGAAATGAATTTTTCAGGATTTTGTGAAATCTTGGTACTTCTCTTTCGCTGTCACTGCACCATGTGCCAATGAAGATATTGATCTCATAATTCCCCGATGCCATTTTTAATTCATTAATTGTACTTTCATCCGGGTTATAATTTTTTTCTCGTAGTTCCCATTCGGGATAATCGAAATATATTTGTTCCATCGAACATTGGCCGTATAACATTTCCATGTCATTCCGCACAATTTTTTTTGTGCTTAATTTAGTCATAGATGCCGTGTTACAGCTATATAATACAGACATTACCATTAGACTAATTGACAACAAGCGAATCACTTATCACTTCCTTTTTGGCAACCTGTTTCATTCTTTTGTCCACAATACCCTTATTTGTAATTTTCAAATACATTATTACTTCTGCAGATTTACCCAAAACACCTTCATTTTTCCCGTTTATAGTAAAATTCACGCCCCCCGCGTTGCCAACAATAAATACCAGAGTGGAGTCTGCGCTGATGTTCAGTATATTTCCGGAGGTAAGCGTGTATTCTGTCGTATCTGACTTATCCTTGATAAAACGCAGCCAGGTAAGCTCGGTCACGTTCAGTTTAACCCGCACGCTTTCTGATGCTGATTTTACCGGTTTTCCTTCAGCCGGCGCAACGGTGGTATCAGTTACCGCCGTATTTTTTGCTTCTATTTCATTGACTACATCCCGCACGGAAAGCTCTTTTACCGTTTTGGAATCAGCCGTTTCAACTTTTTCAGAGTGAAATGCCATGAATGCGATGATAAAAACCAGCACAACCACCGGCAAAACAAAAAGTATTTTCTTTAGGCTAAACATCCCTTCAGATTCAACAGCCGATGTGGCAATTTTCCTTATGGTCGTCGTTGGGGGAGAATTACGTGATTGCTTCCTTAGCTTTTGATACTCATCCAGGAAAGATTGCGGATTCTCAAGACTCAGAAAAGACAGATAAGTTTGAAAAAAAAGTTTATCATATACTTCCGGAATTTGTTCAATCTCGCCGGCTTCTATCGCCTCAAGATATTTTACCTGAATACGGCTTTTTTTCGCAACATCGTTTAAATCAATTTTCTGCTCAAGACGAATATTTTTGAGCTGTTCAAATATTGAAAGATTATTATCATTTTCAGTCATTGTTTATTGTACCTCAAAATCCTTAATTCTCATTTGAATAGTGGTTTGTCCGTTCCATTTATTTTCTTCCAGTACATACGCGCAACGTAACCTGAGATCTGTTTCTCTAAGCATTGGAACAGATTCACCCAGGTTATAACCGATTGCATCTATAACGACGCCATTTTGCTTAAATTTCACCTTAAGATGATTATTCCCGACTTTGGTCACATTTCCGTATATCTGTAGATTGTCCGTTACAAATACAGGACGCATATTACTGGGTCCGAAGGGAGCCAAAGATTTTAACCCGTTTAAAAAATTAGCATCAAATTGATCTAGTGTTACCCTGGCATCAATTTTTATTTTTGAGACCATTTCATGGACTTCAATTTCCTGCAGGGCCAATTCATTGATCAGTTTATCAAACTCAGGGATATTCTCCGAAACAATGTTCATCCCTGCCGCGAATTTGTGTCCTCCATAATTCTCCAGAAGGTAGCTTAACTTTCTGAAAGCTTCATAAATATCAAAATTATGAGCCGAGCGGGCGGATCCTCGCCCCATACCGTCTTGTATGGAGATCAGCACGGTCGGTCTGCTATATTTTTCCATCAAACGGGAAGCGACGATTCCGATTACACCGGGATGCCAGTCATCTTTAGCTAAAACCAACACACGCTTCGAACTCAGATCAATATTATTTTCAACGTATGAATCAGCTTCTCTGAATGTTATTTCATCGATGTTTTTTCTTGCTTTATTCTCATTTTCTAAAATTCTTGCAATATTCCGGCTCTGCTGCAGACTCTTGCTGCTTAATAAATGTACAGCCTTTTTTGCATTTGACATTCGGCCTACCGCATTCAGCCTGGGCGCCAGCACAAAGACAATAGTACTGACAGTAAGGTCATGATCCGTCAATCCTAGAATTTCCAGTATGGCGAATAATCCATTCCGCGGAGATTGATTTATCTGATTCAGTCCATGGTGGACAAGTATCCGGTTTTCATCAACAAGAGGAACTATATCCGCAGATGTTCCGAGTGCAATTAAATCCAGATATTCATTTACAATTTCCCCGGTATATCCAAGTTTATTGACCAATCCCTGCATAAATTTGAATGCGACACCGCATCCGGCCAAATCTCTGAACGGATATGGTGATTCTTTCAATTTTGGATCAAGAATAGCAAATGCATCAGGAATTTCCGGACCTGGCTCATGATGGTCACACACAATCACATCAATGCCCATTTCATTTGCATAGGATATTTCTTCTACAGCTGTTATCCCGCAATCAACCGTTATAATTAATGAACTTTTTCTTGAATTTGCAACATTTATTCCTTTTTTCGAAACACCATAGCCATCATTAAAACGATCGGGTATAAAAAAGGAGACTTTGCCGCCCAGATTAAAAAGTACATTATAAAGTATCGCGACTCCGGTAACCCCATCAACATCATAATCCCCGTAAACAAGGATCTGCTCACCATCCGAAAGCGCCCGTATTACCCGGTTGACAGCCTTCTCCATGTGGAGCATCAGAAAAGGATCAAGAAGATTTTCTAGCTTTGGCTGGAAAAAATTTTCAATTTTTGATTGAGTATCAAGATTCCTGTCCAGAAGGATTTGAGCGATAATAGGATGGATGTCAAAATCATTTGTCAATCGAGCTATTTCTGCTTCATCCTTAATATCTGCGAATTCCCATTGATAAAGCATCATCGCTCCATATTTTAAAAGAAGAGACTCTCTGCGGATCGATAAGCCGAATTCTGTCTTCCTGCGGAAGTGGTAGCCATTTATCTTAATTAACCATTGCCGGTTAACTTATGCGACCTACCCTGAAGAATATGCGAAAGATTCGCACGCGTAACGGGCTATACGCATTCTGGACGAAATTCTTCTTTATTTGGTCTTGCATCGGATTGGGTTTGTCCTACCTTTGCCAAGAAGGCGTCTCTGTGAGACGTTCCCGCGGGAACAAAGTGGTGAGCTCTTACCTCGCCTTTTCACCCTTACCCCGGCTTACCGGGGCGGTATTTTTTCTGTGACACTTTCCATCAGCGTTTAAATGCCGTTCCTGATTTCTCAGAAAATCCTGCCCTTTGATGTTCGGACTTTCCTCCCCGATTTATCAATCAGGGCGACTACCTGACCCGCATTGAGTCTGTTTTTATTTAATTATTTTTTTTCAAGAATTTGATTCATCCCAGACGAGGATGCGCCCACAAAACTCACAGGTATATATTTTTTTCATCTTCTTTACTTCCACGACCTTCTGAGGAGGAATATATGAATAACATCCGCCGCAAACGTCGTTTACAATACGCGCAATACCCATTCCGTCACGGGCGTCTCTGATAATTTCATATGACTTAATAATTTCCGTGCTTGATTTCTTAACAATTATTTCACGCTCATGACTCAGCATATTTTCTTCTTCAGCGGTTTCACTCATTTTCGCATTAAGTTCAATACTGTTTGTTTCCAGTTCGGCATTTAATTTCGCAAGTTCTTCTTCTATTTCAGCGACTTGTTTATCGATTTGTTCCATTTTCATCGTAATTTCGAGTAATTCATCTTCACTTTCACCAAGAACTTTTTTTACAGACTCCGTCTCTGCAGTAATGGCATCATATTCCTTATTCGTTTTAACCTTGTAAAGCTGCTCTTCATATTTTTTTGCTTTTTCTTTTGAATCATTTGTAAGCGCGTTGAGTTCACCTACCCGCAATCGTAAACCCTTCAATTCTGTCTGAAAACTTTTTAAATCTGTGTTTTTATCATTTATTTTTCTTTCAAGATCCTCTACTATAAGAGGCAGGTCTCCACGCTCAGCCTGCAATTCATCCAGACGATTATCAACTTCTTGCAGTTCAATTAAAGCATATAAAGTTTTCTGCACTCTAAAACCTCCTATTATAAATAAAAAAAGTGCACCCCAATAACGGAGTGCACTTCAGTATGATTTTTTAATATATTTTTTCTTTTAATATCAAATTTAAAGCTCAAATTATACATATTTCCCATATCAAATAACATTTTTCATAAAAGCAATGTGGGCCCACAGGGACTCGAACCCCGGACCAGCCGATTATGAGTCGGCTGCTCTAACCAACTGAGCTATGGGCCCTTAATGATTCATCATTAGAGTGTCGTAATGTATCAAATTTGGAAAATAAAATCAAATTTATTTTATCTGTTCCGGGCCCAATACAGGAAAGTTTTCAAAAAAATATTTCAACCTTTTTTCATCAACATAAATTACCCGCCTATTCCCTGAATCTTTTGATTTGATGGATGTAAATCCGTTATATTTAATTTCATTCTCATAGATTAAAGAGCTCCCTACTATTACCGCGAATTGATCTTTGAGAAAACTTAACTCATTTATCTGCTTTATTGATGGATAAAATCCCAAATATTGTGTACATAATTCACGTAAATACTGGCGTTTTTTATTTGTATAATCCTCAAGATAAAAGATTAATCTGATATTTAGCAAATCACTTTCGGTTTGTAATAATCTCCAAAAAGTGCCATCCATTTCTGAAAAACTCATTGAAAATGGCAGGAATTTTTTTGCCCGAAAAATTAACTGCAGTTCCAAAGATAATATATCTATTGCCAGCGGGTTTATCGAATTAGTGATTATCTTGCTGCCCTTTGCAGACCGGCCGCAACTAATTTGAAATTCTTCGATCAACGTTCCCATTGCGTTATATCCGTGACCGCGAGGTATAATCTGTTTTATATGCGGACCAAAACCCACAATTTTTGTGCCGGTTTGATCATAAATACTGAAGTATGAGTGGCTTGATTGCTTTTTGATATTCAGATAAATTTTTGTATAAAGGCTGTCTTCAAATAAAATCTTTTCACTATTCAGGCTAAGCAAACTTTCAGACGGTTTTCTCTTTATACTTACTTGATAACGGTCTTTTTTCAATAGAAATTTGAACCTGTTTCCATTCAAATCAGCAGTAAAATTTCTCCAGATCAACGGTATATCGAATCGAATGTTTGATGATTCAATTTGGATGTAATTCAGTGAATTTTCAGAAACAGGATGATGAAAAACGACAGGATATATTTTGAGCAGCTTTTTTTCTGCTTGATAATGGATCCGTACATTTTTATCCATCCGGAATAAAAACACATCCCTGAGCTTCGCGCTTGTATGTATCAACGAATTTTCTAGCTGATTTTTAAAGCAGATTGCAGGATCAACCATCTTGACCTCAGACTTGCCAAAGTTCTGGGCTGTTCCTGTGAAATGCCGCCCGTTTGCATTAATCGCGATGTTGAGATGATCTGATTTCAAATAAAAGAGCAATTCAATTATTGGGGTAATTGAATTTATGGCTGATTCGGTAATTAGATGCAAAATTTTCTTTCTTATCGTATCTGTCCACCAAAAGTTACGGTCAGCCGCCAGCATCGCAAAAGCAATAATTTCATGGGGATTTATCATAAAAGACCGCTTAAAATACGATTTCATGGCCGGTTTATTTATTCTCTCCCAAAATAAATGAAGCTCAGCGTTTAATTCAGCGTCGTCAATCAGCTCTCCATTCAGGTAAGAGTTTAAAAAACTTTTCTCTTTATCATTTTGAGCATTTTTCTGACCCTGATGACTTAAAATAAATCTATTACGGGCCATCTCACGCAAAGAAACGGCAGAATCATCTAAACCGGCCGCTAGTTTTTGTTCGGACTTGTAGAATGTTAATAGTTCATCATACCAGCCAAAGTAAAGATACACTTCCTGAAGCCAAATAAATTTTTGAGCTGAAATTTTTGAGTCAATTTCTCTGCCCATATTAATGCAATCCAGATTTACCCAACATCTATCCATATTCATTAACAGGTTCTTGTTTAATGATGAGATATAATGAACCGGATGACCGGCAATCTCATCCTGATAGTGTTTCTTAAGACAGCGCGTTAATTCATTCATGGACAAAATATTATCGTTATCTGTGACCCAGATTATCTCAGTTTCCTCAATAGCTAGATCGAGCAAGGCTGGTGATGGTATTTCCGGATTCAGTGAACAAAATACCTGACAATTATTGTTTTGCTTGACTTTTAATTGTATTCGCGCTTTTTCAGAAAAAGCCGAGATGATGAATATACTGTCATTCTGAAATTCGATAATCTGAATTTTAAGTTTCTCATTCTGTATTAAAGTGTAATATATTTTGGTCTGAGGTAACCGGAATCTTTCACGGCTCATTCCAGGATAAATTCCGCTTAAAGTTATATTATTATTTTTAACAGAATAGGAGGATTCTTTTAATGGTCCCTTATCCAATAAAAATAAAACATCTGTGATCTGCGTGTCATACTTAAATGCAATACCATCCGCGATAAAGGCTTCAATCTGATTCGTAAGGGTATGTGTTTTCATCTTCGGTCTTATATTTAGTCATTCTCTCAAAAAAAAACACCATCAGAACGTTTCCAATGGTGTTTTAAGTTAAACTATTTCCTAAATATTGCAAAAATAAAATTTGATTAAAAAAGCAACCGTTTTAGATCCACATAAAGTATAAAAACGATAAATGTCAGAAGTACCGCCATACCAATCTGCTGGACTTTTATTTTCACTTTTGTCGGTATGGGTCGTCCCATAATACCTTCTATTATTAGAAAAAATAAATGTCCTCCATCTAATGCCGGGATGGGAAGGATGTTAAAAATAGCCAGAATGGCGCTCAGGGCGGCAATCAAATACCACAGCTGTGTCCAGCCTGCCTGCGCGGCGTCCCCTGCCATTTTGGCAATGGTGATCGGTCCGCCAAGAATTTCCGAAGCGGATTTTGTACCGGAAATCCACCACCAGAAACCCCTCATATTCAGGACAATTAAATCATAGGTGTTTTCAAAACCATTTATTACCGCTTTTGCTAAACCTATATCCTTATGTTCATAATAGTAACCGATTCCGATTTTACCGACATACTCCGTCTCACCCTGCTCATTTTTTTCTTCATATGAATCCGGAGTAAGCTCGCCTTCAAAAACTTCTGAACCCCTCTGCCATTTTATTTTAATCCGTTCATCGGGGTGAGCCCTAATTGACTCGGTCATCTCCATCCAGTCTTTGACAGGTTCAGCGTTTACTTCGAGAATCTGATCCCCGGTTTTTAGTCCTAGTTCTCCTGCGGGCATTGATGAACTGACATCGCCGACTTTTGCCGTAAACAGAGGGGCAATATCCAGCTGCTCCCCTTTCCGATCCTTAAACCACTCTTTTTTATACCAAAGCTGCATCTCTTTTTCATCACGAATTATTGTGAAAGAAAAATCATGGTTAAGATGATCCACAAAATTAGATTGCACGTCATTCCAGGTCGTGACAGGCGTGTTCTCAATTTTTATAATTTTATCATCTTTATTGAAGCCTATCTTTTCAGCCACCCCATTTTCACCTACAATTCCCACCGTTGTGATGGGAATGATCCGCTCGCCTTGAGCATAATTAAGAAATGTCAGAATCCCGATCGCTAAAATAAGATTCATTATCACACCGGCGACAATAATTATGATCCTGCGCCATACAGGCTTTGAATTAAATTCATCATCGGCGCCTGTAATTTCAGAATCAAGACTCTCATCAATAAATCCGGCCATTTTAACGTAACCGCCGAGAGGAATAGCCGATATACAAAATTCAGTTTCACCGATCTTTTTCCTGTAAACGGTTGGAGGAAATCCTATGGAGAATTTTTCAACCCGCACTCCCATCCATTTTGCCGCCAAAAAATGACCCAGCTCATGAATAATTACCAGCAAACTAAAAACAAAAATGATTGCAATAATATTAAGCATTTTAAATATTCTCAACTTTCAGTTTATTCAACAATTTTTAATAAACGTCTTTCCGGAAAATTGGTTTCAATTAAGCACTTAAAAACGTAGAACAAATAATATATATTTTAATCTATAAATATGATCATTATCCTCATAATTCCAGGAGAATTCCTGCAGAAAAAGAATCATATTCACCGAAATTATAATCAGCATGAATATTAAACATCATGACATTAAATCCCATACCGACCTGATAACGCAAACCATCGACGCCATCCACAGAAACTTCTCCAAAATCCGCCCCTGATTCAACAATTTTATCTGTATATAATAATAACAAACTATTTACATATCCAATTCCCGCGTAAATATTAAGAGGCAGAGGCTGAAACCCGCGCGATACAATCAGATTCATTCCAAATGCACCCGATTCGAGATAATCGTCTACGTGAAAAAAGTGGTATGAAGCCATCACACTCATCTCAACCGGAATTAAAGATCCGGGTGTCATCTCGATCAGTTCATATTTGATACCGCCGCCAAACAGACTTATATCGCCGATTTCAGAGATATCCCATTTTGTATAACGCAGAGTAAATTCAAAATTAGTAAAGAGCCCGATGCTGAATGTGGCGATTGGTAGACTTAGCCGGTTCTTTCCAAAACCATTAAAACTGTCTGAACTATTGATCTTCTCATCCCCAAATATGGTCGAATGCTTTATTCCGTTATTGTCAGTAAAATATCGGCTGCCCGACGGGACATCGGTGTTTATTACGTTGATTCCCAAATTAATATGCGGAAATGAATTTGCGGCCGCTCTGTGAAATATACCCGTTGACATGCTGGTCCCGGCGATCTCCGAAAAAGGGTTAAGATACCCCTTCAAATTTTCTTCAACATTTTCTGATTCCAGGATAATTTTTTCTAATTCGCCTTTCAAATCTCCCGCATAAGCCCGCTCTAAAAAGCCTGACAAAACAATGAGAATGACGACAAAAGTAAAAAAAACCGAATATATAATTCTTCCTGAAATATTTGGACGATGCACTATTTTGCTCATTTTGATCAAATAATAATCTTAATTAATTGGAGTAATAAAGAGTAAATTTACGGATTTAAGGCAATGGGAATATTTTTTATTCCTGAATAATAAAATAGCCCCGCCGGAGCGAGGCTATTAGTTATTTCTATATTGAAATGCCGTATCCGACACCAAAATACAAGTTACTCCCTCTTCCGCCTGCTTCCGCTTTTATTCCGAACAGTGACAAACCTACACCATATCTGAGTCCTGAATTTGTAAATTCATCGCTATTTTTACGAAGTTCATATTCAGTTTCACTCACAGCGGTCACATAATTCCAGTCGATATCGGTTGAACCTATCTCATAAGCAAGTTTGCCGTAAAATCTGACCAATACTAAATCATAACTGGCAATGAGACCAATATTTATGGTTGAAAAAGACATATCGATGCCTGATTTCGCCTCGTAATTTACATCAGTCGTTCCGTTTGTCCCTGAATATGGAACGCTTCCTTTACGTGTGGCATTTACACCAAAACTCAAAGTGTTATAATCCACATAAACACTTGTTGACGGTAACATGGGAATCGGCACTATTTTGGAAAGTTCATATTTCAGACCAAATCCGATAGAACTTACATCCACATCTGAAACAGTCAATTCAGGAAAATAACGCACATAGGCCTCGAGACCCATAGTCCCAAAACCGCCCTGAACACCCAAAGCGCCCGGCGCAATGCCGCTGTCCTTTAAGCCGATTTCAGGCAGAGCGTCAAAACTACCGAATCCGGCGAAAACATCAACGCTTACTCTAAACAATGTTGGGCCGGAGCCATCGGTCCAATCAAGAACATTCATCCCGGAATGCACAGCATCGGTGATATCCTGTACCTGATCCTCAACTACTTTTAAGCTGGAATATTTTGTCAGATCCATATCACTCTGAGCAAAAGCTGTTGAAAATAAAATGATATTTGCCGCTACTATTACCAAAAACTGTTTCATACCTTCTCCTCCTGTTCTGGCGTTCAATAAAAAATTCTGCCTGAATGAAAATCAATATAATTTAAACTAGCAAAAATTGCAACAAAGACATTTTACCGGGTAATCTGGCTCTGCTCATTAAATTTTGAAAAGTTTATCATATGCTTTTGACTTTTCAATCTCATCATTCGAAACATATTGGAAAAACATCCGGTACTTTTCATGTAATTCAATTTGTCTTATGAGCGCATCTTCAATTTGTGACTCTTTTATTCTATTGTCGGTGATTTTCGTCAAACTTGTAGAATTATTACGCAAAAGTTCAATATATTTTAATTTTTGTGAATCATCAATTTTCATAAAAGAAGCAATTTTTTCATGTTTTGCACCAAGCATAATAGAACCATGCTGTAAAATGGCATTCGGGTAGATTTTCTGAGCGCTTCCAACAACTTTTTTGCCATTATGCTGTATCTCGGAATATGCAGATCGGTTGAAACAGGCGAAGGATTTTTGCCCTTTGTTTAGATAAGAGGTATTATCGTCGTTTTTTGAGAGCGATACCTGAAGCCCCAGTTCATTAAATGCATTGGCCAGTAACAGATGAAATGTATTATAAATATCCTGATGACGTAAAGTATTCCCGGGGACAATCAAGCTGTAAGTTAGTTCATCCGAATGAAAAATCGCGCTCCCACCCGTGGGCCGGCGTACAATCTGGTATCCCCCGTCCTTGATTTTATCAATATCAACATCATCCGATTTTTGGTGAAATCCGAGTGAAAGGCAAAATGGATTCCAACCGTAAAATCTCAGGATAGGGCAACTACCGGAATGCATATTTAAAGCAAAAAACTGATCAAGAGCCATATTTCTGACTCCTGACCAGCTTTCAAATGGAATAACTCTAATTCTGTCGAACCGGAATTTATGACTTTCCTTATCGAATAATTCCACGTTCACATTCACTTAAAAATTTGGTGAGATGTTTAATTTCAGGAAGAGGTTTTAGATTATCGTTAATCTTCTCTATGGCTTCCTTAACTGTTAAATTCTCACGATACAGAAATTTATAGGCCCGTTTAAGTTCGAGAAGTACTTCATCCGAAAATCCACGTCTTTTCAGGCCGATGGAATTAAGACCGCCGTATGTCAGGGGTTCACCCATGGCTTTAATGTATGGAGGAACATCCTTACCTATTCTCAATCCACCACCTGTAAAACTATGAGCGCCGACATGAGCGAATTGATGAACCGGCGTCAGACCGCCGATTGCCGCCCAATCTTCAATGATTACATGACCGGCAAGGTTAACGGAGTTGGCAAGTATGACATTATTGCCAACCTGACAGTCATGCGCCACATGCGCGTATGACATTATGAGACAATTATCACCGATTCTTGTATAATAACTGTGGGTTGTTGCGCGATTCAGTGTCGCGTATTCCCGAATTGTTGTATTGTTGCCAATAACAAGAAAAGTTTTTTCACTTCCGAATTTCAGATCCTGCGGCTCGGTTCCAAGTACCGCACCCTGACTTATTTTGCAGTTTTGCCCAATAGTCGTTCCTTCCGCAACGCGGACATGAGATCCGATTGTGGTACCGTTTCCGATGGTCACGCCTTTTTCCACAATACTGTATGGGCCTATGACTATTTCCTCACCGAGTTCAGCTCCCGGATCAATAATTGCTGTAGGGTGAATTTCTATCATTAAATTTTCTCTCCTCAACGATCAACCACTGCCGCCATCATCTCAGCTTCGCATACCAGTTCGCCCTTGACAAAGGTTTTGCCCATCATTTTAAATGTCGTTTTCCTATTTTTCACCATTTCCAGCTCCATTACCAGCTGATCACCCGGCTGGACAGGTTTCCTGAAACGAACATTATCTATTCCCATAAAATATACAAGTTTTTTCTCGACATCTTCACGTTCATTCAACAGTAAAACGCCTCCGACCTGGGCCATAGCCTCAACGATCAAAACACCTGGCATGATGGGTTTTTCCGGAAAATGCCCCTGAAAGAACGGTTCATTTGCTGTCACATTTTTTATGCCGACCGCCCTTTTTTCAGGCTCAAACTCAATAATCGAATCGACAAGTAAAAAAGGATATCGATGAGGCAGGATTTTTTTAATCGCATTAATGTCAAATACAACTCCTTTTTTACTGACATCCTGATATTTTCGGGTCAACTGTTGTTTCTTATAGTAGTTACGCAAAATACGGGCAAATTCAATATTGCTCTGATGGCCGGGTCTCGCCGCAAGTAACTGCGCCTTGATATTAACACCGACCAGAGCCAAATCCCCCATCAAATCAATCAATTTATGACGGCAGGGCTCATTTTTAAATCGTAATTCTTTGTTATTTAAGATGCCATTATTTCCAAGAGACACATTTTCGCTGATATCAAACATTTTTTTTATGCGTTTGATATCATCTCCCTCCAACTGACGATCAACAATGACAACAGCTGATTCCAGATCACCGCCTTTGATCAACCCCTGTTCTACAAGCATCTCCACTTCATGAAGAAAGCAAAAGGTGCGCGCGGGAGCAAATTCAGAGACAAATTCCTTCTCGAGTGAAAACAATCCGCTATGCTGACTTCCCAAAGCCGGATTTTTATAGTCGATCATTACCGTAACACGGTAATCATCCGTTGGCAATGCGGCAAATTCAATTCCGCGGCGTTCATCCGAGTAGGAAATCGGCTCATCGATTATAAGATATTCTTTCGGAGAATCCTGCTCTTCTATCTCCGCCTCCATCAGCTTGTTGACAAAGGGCATCGCAGATCCGTCTCCGATCGGCGGTTCATTTACATTTAACTCTATCCTGATATTGTCGATTTCCAAGCCCACAAGAGCCGCGAGAACGTGTTCAACAGTATGAACCTGTACGCCGTCCATTTCCAGGGTTGTCCCCCTGAGACTGTCAATACTGGTATTTTGAACAACATAATCAAGCACAGCCGGAATTTCCGGTGAATTGTCGATATCCACTCTTACGAATCTTCGGCCGTAATTTTCCGGAGCCGGTTTAAAAGTTATTTTCGCCAGATTCCCTGTATGTAGACCGCGGCCTTCAAAAGATACTTCTTTTTTAATCGTTCTTTGTTTCTTAATCATCCAAACTCCGATTATTCATCTTGCTTATTTCTTCCTTAAGCTGAATGATTTCATTTTCAAGCTGATGAATTTTTTTAACCATTTCAGGAAGATGTTTCAGACTTACATCAATACGTTTTTGCTGCATAATTGGTAATGCAGGGATTCCAAAATAAACCGACTTAGCGGGCACATCCTTGGAAATTCCGCTTTTCGCGGCAATCATTGCATAATCACCAATCTTGATATGCCCGACAATTCCAACCTGTCCTGCTATCGTAACATGCGTACCAATATTTGTACTACCGGAAATTCCCGCCTGCGCCGCAACGATAGAATTTTCTCCAATCGTTACATTGTGGGCAATCTGAACCAGATTATCAATTTTTGATCCCTTCAGAATCAGTGTCTCTCCCATTGTAGCTCTGTCAATTGATGAATTAGCCCCTATTTCCACATCGTCTTCCACTATCACCCGTCCAAGCTGGGGTATTTTTTTGTATTTTTCACCATCCGGCGCAAATCCAAAACCGTCGCTGCCTATGACACATCCGTTATGAAGAATCACTCTATCACCAATTATGCATTCTTCCCGGACACTAACATTGGGATAAATGACCGAATCATTCCCGACGGTCACATCACGAAGCAGGACAACGCCGGGATAAATGATGGTATTTTCACCGATTTTCACATTTGGACCAATATATGCCATTGACGCGATACGGGCAGACGCTGAAATTTTTGCTGTCTTATCAATGAACGCTTCGCTTGATATTCCCTTTATATATTCATGCTGAGGAGGCGAATACAATTTGAGCAGCAAGAGAAACCCCATATATGCATCCTTAACCACGATATGAGGCATTTCAATATCTTTATTTTTATCATCAACGATTACCGCGCTCGCCTTGGTTGACGAGAGATATTGCTTATATTTAGGGTTGGCAATAAATGTTATGTGCCCGTTTTCTGCTTTCTCAATCTTTGCAGGCCCTTTGATTTCAAGATCTTCCGGTCCATAAAGCTCGCCACCTAAATATTCTGCGATTTCATTTAATGTCATTTCGCGGACCCGTTTTTATTTGGTGTTTGTAGTTGCGGCACTCTTAATTTTGTTCAATTCCAACAAAATTTTATCGGTAATATCATATTTAGGCAGAGCATGTACCAATGCGCCGGAAGATGCGTCAAAAATAAAATCGTACCCGTCTTCTTCTCCAACCTTGGCGATCAGATCATTTATTCTGTCTATAATCGGTTTCGTAAGTTCCAGATTTTTACGATAGAATTCACCTTCAGGTCCTAATTTTTCGTATTTGTAACGTTCGATCTGCAATGCTTTTTCCTGAGCCTGGCGCATTTTTTCTTCCTTTTTCTCCGGGCTTAACAACAGACTCTGAGAATCGATTTCCTGAATCATCGTGTTGTATTCTTTAACCATCTGCTGGTACTCGGCGTCATATCGGTTACGAATTTCATCAAGCTTATTTTGCGCATCCGTATATTCTTTATACTCTGCAAGGATTCTTTGAGACTGTACAAAGGCAAATTTCTGTGCCATCGCCGGAGCAGCCAAAATCAAACTTAAGATAACAACACTCAACATTTTTGCTAACTTCACAGTAACCTCCTAATTTCGAATGATGATTGATCTGAAGCAGGTATGATCACCCGATCCGATTCCAATAATTTTTTAATTTAAATAAAATGTTAAAATCTTCCAAATTGAAAATGTACTTTCCAGTCACCCGTTCTGTGACCGTATTCATCGATATAATCAAAACCATAGCCGAAATCGATACCAATTATACCGATCATAGGCATGAACAACCTGATTCCCGCGCCGACCGACCGTTTCAGATCAAATGGATCAAGCTGTCCGGTTCGCTCCCATGCATTACCGCCTTCGGCAAATAACAATCCAAAAATAGTAGGATTCGGGGCAATCGGGAAACGCAGCTCCATAGAATTGACGGCCATTGCTGTTCCCCCCAGAGGGTTTCCGCTTGATGTTAGAGGCCCGACTTCTCCGTCATCGTAGCCGCGAAGTCCCTCAGAAAATCCAAGCCCGCTGCCACCGACATAAAAGTATTCTCCATAGAGAGAAGATTCATTTCCTTTTAAAGTTTCAATAATACCATATTTATTTTTGCTGTACAGAACAAGTCCGAAAGGAAGCGGAATGTACCATTCAGCATTCATAATGGCCTTGAAAAAATCCTGGCTGCCTCCGAGCGGCCCCCCGGACAATTCCGTCGATAATGAATGGACGGAACCCCAGGTCGGGAATTCCGGATTATTCCGGCTGTCCCTGGATATTATCTGTGTTAAACTTAATTGCGTCGTTCTATCTTCAGTGCCGTCAAGACGATACCTTTCTATGAGATCCGGGTCAGTGATATCGGTAATCAGCGTCTCCGCGTATCTCAATATCCAGTCTCCCCTGAAATAGTTATCAGGCCAGAAAAATCTTCGACCGATTCTTAATGTGGCGCCCTGATCTCTTCTGTCCCATGAGTAGTAACTACCACCGCTTCGCGTATCAAAAACAGAAAAACCGGCCAAAGTGGGAGTATCAAAAAGCCATGGCTCGGTGAAACTAATTGAAACTGACCGGTAAACATCTCCGAATTGCCAGTCAAATGACAACCGCTGTCCATCTCCTCCGGCAAACGGATGTTTGAGCGAAAAATTATTAAAGGTAAGGCCTAAACTCCCGATTAACCCGTCGCGCTGGCTATAACCCGCGGACATATTCGCCATATCGGTTGATTTTTCTTCCACATCAATCTGCAAATTAACATTCTGATCATCGTTTCCAATTAATCTTACATCGGGGTTTACATTCGCGAAATAATTTAAAATCATTAAGTCACGAATCGAACGTTCCAATTTAGCGCTGTTAAATATATCACCGGGATGAATTTTAAATTCACGGCGAATTACCTTTTCATTTGTTTTTGTATTTCCGTTTATCACAATTTCTTTTACATGTACAACATGGCCTTCAATAATATTAAAATCGACATTAAGAGTATCCTTGCTCACCGGTATTTCTTTTGGCTGAATACTGGCGAATAAATATCCCTGATTATAATACATCTTCTGCAGCCGGTCACGAATCCCTTCATCATATTTTTTCTGATCATAGATATCGCCTTTTCCAAGATCAAGCGATGAGAGAAGTTCATCTTTTGAAAATATTGTATTCCCGGTGAAATTAATGTCTCCGAAATAATATTTATTGCCTTCGTAAACCCAGATATCGATATACAGGTCAGTTTTTTTCTCATTGTACGATAGGGAATCTTTTACTATTTCAGCATCCCGGAAACCGTGTTCTTTATAAAACTGAACGATTTTTTTCTTATCTTCTTCGAATTTTTTCGGATCAAAATCGGCACCCCGCCACCAACGGTCTTCCTTGATATCGTCCATCTTGCCTCTTAGATCACCGTCCTTAAAACTCTTATTACTATGAAAACGGATTTTTTTGACCTGTACTTCATCCCCTTCATGGATGTTAATGACAACGTCTACCCTGCTTTCCGCAAAATAACTTGTATCAATATTCACTTTTGCCAGCAAATAGCCTTTTTCACGGTACTTGCTTTCAAGAGTTTTTTTCATATTAAAAATCTTATTCGCCGTAACGACCATACCCCTGTAGGTATTTATCTCATCCTTTACGTCGTTTTCAGAAAGTTTTTTATTCCCTTTTATTTCGACTTTATTCAGTCTGGGGTACTCATCAACCTTGATAATCAAATCAAGACCATTGATGGTTTGATTTGCCACATAAATCTGAATATCTGAAAAAATCCTTAAGGCCCAAAGATTTCGCACCGCCTGCTGCAGATCCTCTCCCGTGATTTCCATGCCTGCCGACAGACCTGAGTTTAAGCGGATTGAGCTGGCATCGGCGCTCTTATTCCCTTCAACCGCTATGGAATTGATTTTTACTTTTTGTACTTGTGCGTGCAATGTCACTACGACCAGAAGCAGAAAAAATAACAGAAAAAATTTCCGCACATTATCCTCCATGTTAGAATGAAAATGAATGCCTTAATCGGATTTTAAAATCTTCCAGGTACTGTCTTTCTTTCAGTACCTGATAATAACCCATCAACTCACGGTCATACTCAATTTCCAGTAAAACGTTCCGCAAGAATCTGTATTCGATACCAACGGAATGATTCATGTCAAAACCGGTTTCCGACTGATCGTAGACTGAAACCAGCTGACCTGTGTATGATAGGTACAAATTTTGAGTCAAATATTTACCGACTGTTACCTCGGAACTCTGCATCAAAAAAAGATACGGAGCACTTGTTGAAAACGGATTGATATAGGATGATCCATTTTGTAAATCGTTTTGAGCACCGAGACTGCTGTAAAAAAGATTCTTTGCGATACTTGAGTTAAATCTCACTAAATCCATTCCCAGACTTCTTTCAAGAGCTCTTTCAATTGGACGCAGCAGTGGCCGGATCAGGAATC
Organism: Calditrichaceae bacterium; assembly: GCA_050178385.1. Classification (GTDB taxonomy): domain Bacteria; phylum Calditrichota; class Calditrichia; order Calditrichales; family JBFXGD01; genus JBFXGD01. The sequence continues at coordinate 26,733 of JBFXGD010000009.1, read as the reverse complement.
GTTCGGTAACCGCTCCCCCGACACTGGTTGCTTTTTCTTTTATGTTGTCAACGGAATATCCAAGATAGCCTAAAACTTGCTCCTGGGTTTCTCCAACATTATTATCATAAGAAACCAGCTTGAATTTAAAATCTTCCCAACTGCCCCTTTGCTGTTCCTGCCCGGTTTCAGGGTCAACCACATACAGCTGCAAATAAATTGTTTTTGGAATATCGCCTACAGTGTCCCTTATGGCTGTCCATGCTCTTCCTGATACATCAGGGAAAATATCATATTTTGTAAAATCCACTGTAAACCGGTCTACGCGAAAATTCTGATCAAGATATTCGAGACTTCCCCTGGTTGATGTCAGATTTCCTGCAGCGCGAAGATTGTCTTTGTTAAGAATACCTGAAAAATCAAGCCCGACGCTCGATTCATCCACAAACAATTCGGCATGTACATTGTCTATATACGCGGGAATGTCACGGGTATAAAGAACATCTTCACCAGACTTCACATGTATATCCCACTCCATATTACTGAGGAACTGCACTACTGTTGAAGGTTCGGAATGTTCATCGGACTCAATAAGAAAAGGGAACGTTAACCTTGCATTGTAAACTGTTACCACTCCATATGCTAAAGGATGGCGCACCGGCCCGGCAAAATAAAAATATTCTCCATCACTCTTGCCACTGACTTCCAGCTGTCCCCGGTCAGCGGGATACATCAAACCGGGAATATTTAGTTCAACTCCTTTGCCGGTCGTCTCCATCTTTAAAATACCGAAGTTTAAATCAATCCCCTTAAAATACCAGTCTTCAAGCTTTCGTTTTGATGACGTAACTATATCCCGTACCGAATTCAACGTAAGAGTATCCTGGCCTACGCTTGCTTTAAGGTTGATGATATTGACTTCATTGGTTCCGTCCTTGAGCTCGATTGTACCATTAATATTCTGTATATGGCGCACCACATTTTTTAACCATAGTTCACCGCGTTCGATCTGGATGCGACCGCTCTCAAATTTTAAATTATCAGGCGTTCCTGTGATTTTAAGACTGACATCGCAAAGTGACGCGCCATCCTCGAAGAAGGGCTGCCAGTAATGCAGCAACCCCAGCAAATCACCATCAAATTTCAATGCCACGTTTATTTCATCAGCTGAATTCAGAGGGAATGTACCGACACTGTTAAGATGATATTGTCCCTGACGGGCAAGATAAAAGTTTTCCAGGAAAATTCGGTGGTCCGTATAGTCATAAACATTGCCATCGTCAATGACATTATCCCTTAAAGTCACATTTAGACTGTCAAATCCAATTTCTCCGATACTCCCGTCGTTTAAGTGCACCGAAGCATCTATCTGTGGAGACAGAACCGTACCGCTTAACCTCATGCTGTAAGAACCGGTACCTGAGATCGAACTTTTTTCATCAATAAACGTTGCCAGCATCTGCTCCACATCTATCTCACTCCCATACAAATATCCGTTTATCTGATTATTTAGTACAGACAGTGCTGCTTCACCCTGAAGAATAGAAACATTGTTGAGAGTTATATTAATATCGTCGAGACTTATTTTTGTCTTATCCGCAAATAAATTCACTTCCGTTTGATAATAACCGATCTCATTAAAAACAAATTTATCTCCGTATAGATGCGCGTGAAATTTCGGATCAGAAAAAGTCCCTGAAATTTCCACGTTTCCGTTGATGCTTCCCTGCAACCTGAAATCGTCTTTGAATTTTGAATCAGTAAATGCCTGTATTACATTGAAATCAGTTATGTTGATTCTGCCCGAAAGCTGTTCATCCTTGGTCAGATCAAGGTACAGTTCACCATTGATCCCTTCAGGGAATTCAAATGAACCTCCCAGAAAATCGCTGCTGAGATCAAAATCAAAACCACCGGTCAGCTGGCGTAGCTCGATGTCTCCGGAAATCTGTCTATGTGCTTTTAATAAATTACCGATGGAAGTATTCAATTGGAAAATTGTATTCGCGCTTTGTTGATCAACAACAGATATATTTCCTTTTAGATTATTGATCGATCCCGACAGTTTTATATCCGTGCCAAATCGATTCAACAGATCATGCACAAAAGGCTCCGATGTGAATCGTTCAAAGGGGAAATTCCGCAACTCAGCAACTGATATAACCGGTGCAGATAAATAATCATCAATTCTGAATGAGGCTCTGAGGTTAGCGTCGTTAGATCTTAATAGCCTTAAAACAAGAGATTCATCTGTTCCGACGAGATCACCGCCGACATACAACAGAGTATCCTTATCACCCGCAATCGAATAGGACCATGATCCCATCGCTTTTTTTTGAGCAATATCCAGGCTAAGATCAAGTGAAAGGTTCTGCTCCTTTTTTGATAGCCGGTCAAAAATCATATGTTCACCCAGATCGTCGCGGCCCCGGAGGCTTATGTTCAGCATCTCTTGTGAAAAATCATAGTTTCCTTTTGTAGAAAACTCGAGATCGGCACTACGCCACGATACTTTTTGAATTTCGATTTTATCCTTTAAGATTTTAAGTTGCGCTTTAAATTCTGATATGGGTGTTTTTAGAAATGTAATTGACTTTGAAGCAAGGGTTACATCCGCCTGCTGATCGTTTGCGGACAGGCTATAATTAATATCCAGATTAAACCTGGAACCGTTAAATTGAGGTGTTTCTATATATTTCTCAAAATTTTTAATGGCCAGATTACTTATATTTAATGTCCCGCTAAAAGTTGGATCTGTAAGGTTCTGAATTTCTGTTTTAAAAAGGAAAGGAGCGTCAAACAATAAACCCTTACCGCCATTGGCAATCAGATGGTTATTTTTTATATCAATCTTAAAATTGACATTATGGAACTCATTATTATCCAGTGTAAAATTTAAATTCTGTACATTCAAATTTCCGTTTACGACAAGACTATCCAATGAAAATCCGCTGTTGTCAAAAATCAGTTCACCATCCAGAACTCCCATCGCGACGTAAATTTCATTTGTAAAGTGAGGCAATAACGAATTGTTTATCTGATAATCCAACAGCTCCAATTTGGTACGTATTTTTTTCTCTTCAAGGTTTACAAGACTAGTGAGTTTAAAATTATCATCTGTCGCGGACAATAAATTTCCTGTTGCTTCAATTCTTATATTATTAAAATCTTCTGTACGAAGCCATCCGTCTAGATTCTGCGCGTATGCGATGTACTCACCTTGTTTCGTTTTCCATATCAACCGGCCTTCGCGGATGAGAATACTCTTTATCGAATGCAGGGCACTAATTTCCCTTATAAGTTTTTCTTCAAAATTGACAGAATCAGGTAAATTGCTCTTTTCTGCAACAATATCCGTTTCATTTTGTCTGATAATTAATCTTGGTCTGTATAATGTAATCGAACTAACCGTTTTGTAAGGCTGGAGCGGATGGGAAAAAAGCTCCCAAAAATTAAATCCGAACCTGATTTTTTCAATAAGAATTTTAAATTTTTCATCACCGGAAACAAATGTCGCATTCGTGATATCGATGGTATTAAGTCCGATGCTTAATCTCTGGATATCAATTTGATGATCGGTGGAATCCGTTAATTTACTAATGAGATAACGCTTTATAGGCTCATCAAACCCCGTCAACTTCAGAAGTGTTGGTGACGCGATGATCAGAACCCCAAAGACTGAGAGAATTATGGCCAGGATTAAAATTATTTTCTTCATCAATTGTTTTTCAATTAAGCATAAAATATTCAAAAAAATTACTAATGTTTAAAACGCCGTTAAATATCTCCGGTTCCTCGCATTATCTTTTTGTAAAGCTTTTAAATTTATGAAATTACAGTATCAATGTCAAAAGTGAACATAGGGTTATAAATAAAAAAAAATGCGCCCGTTTAGCGAACGCATTTTTATAAAACAGATCGGGTTTATAGTTGGTTTTACAGCCTTTCAGCTATGATTTCTGCAATGTCTTTAATCTTCATGGTGGATTCAAGTTCCTTGCCGGCATCCCTCATCATCGTCATACAGAACGGACATGCTGTTCCGACCACATCGGCTCCGGTCGACTGGGCCTCCCTGAATCTGTTTCTTCGTACGGCATCATCCCCGTTTTCCTCTTCCTTCCACATCTGCGCGCCGCCGGCCCCGCAGCAAAAGCTGTTTTCACGATTCCGGTCCATCTCCTGTATTGATATGCCGGCATTTTTCAAATTTTTCCGGGGAGCATCGTAAACCTTGTTGTGTCGTCCAAGATAACAAGGATCATGGAAGGTCACTTTTTCCGAAGGACTGTCCTTCAAGTTTAACCGGCCATCCTTTTGGAGATCTTCAATCAGCTGAGTGTGATGAATAACTTCATAATTGCCACCAAATTGAGGATATTCGTTTTTGAGGGTATGCATGCAATGAGGGCATGTAGTCACGATTTTTTTAACCTTCATTTTGTTTAGTGTTTCAACATTCGCTTCGGCCATCATTGAGAACAGATATTCATTACCCGATCTTCTCGCGCTGTCACCGGTGCAACTCTCCTTGTTCCCGAGAACAGCAAAATTAACATTTGCGGTATTTAAAATTTTTGTGAAAGACCGCGCTATTTCCTGCCCTCTTTGTTCAAACGCGCCTGCACAGCCCACCCAGTACAATATTTCATAATCAGGATTTTCATCAACGGTTTTCACCGTGATAGTCTTATCTTCACTAGCCCATTTCAGCCTGTCTTCGTTGATATTCCATGGATTTTGATTCCGCTCCATTCCATTGTAAGCACCCTGAAGTTCTTTCGGAAAACTGGACTCCATCAATACCCTGTCACGGCGTATATTTAAAATATCATACATCGGTTCGTTGCCAACAGGACAGACTTCAATGCATGCAGCGCAGCTTGTACACGCCCACAGCGCCGATTCACTTATGGCGTATTCAAGCAAAGTCGCGCCCGTGTCCTCTCCGGCGGCGATTTTATGTTTATTTTGATTAATAAAATAGCGTTTGTTTACTTCCAGAGCAGACGGACTGAGTTCTTTACCCGTGACGTAAGCGGGACATACATCCTGACAACGGTTGCACATAATGCAGGCATAAGCATCAAGAATCTGAGTTTTATCCAGATGCTCAAGCTTTGAAACTCCGAACTGTTCGGCATCTTCCGCTTCAAAGTCAATACGTTCAAGTGTTCCTGGAGCACTGCGGTGGGGTCTTGTCAAATAATTGATTGGTCCCAGGAAAAGGTGGACATGCTTACTGCTCGGAAAGTATGGAATAAACGCAAGTATCAGACCAAGTGCCAGCCACCAGGAAACATGCTGCATTATTTCAACCGTTTCCGGGCTCATGCCGCTCCAAAGAATGGAAACTCCCGAGGCAAGAGGCTGCCATACATCAGGACCGGTCATCTGAAGTGTAAAACTTTCACCGATAAACCGGAATCCAACGTGAAGAAAAATAAACAGGCCCACGATAAGAGAATCTGTCCTCATTCCTTTTCGCGCAGTATCACTTAACAACACATTTTCTCTTATGGTCAACCTGACAGAACTGAAAATAAATCGGCGAATTAGAAAATAGGCAACCGAAATAAGTGCAAATACGCTGAAAAAATCAACAAAAACCCTGTAAACATTACCAATGATGCCTGTTCCCAGAAAATGAAAATCCGGAATATACCCGGTAAGCACATCTCCTAAATTTACCAGAAAATAAAGGGTAAATGCCCAGGCTAGCAGCGCATGAAGAAAACTGACAAAAGGCCTGTTCCTTAAAACCGTTTTTTGGGTAGTAAAAACGGAAATTGCCTCAATCAGCCGGGACATTAACTTATCAAGATGTAGCTTTCCTCCTCCCCGCATTATCACCTTGCTCAGGACAGAGAACGTCTTCCAGGTGTAGAATACAGATAAGAGTGCAAACACAATGAATAATGCCTTTTCAACAAAAGTAAGCATGATGTTCCTCACATTTTTGCACGAATACGTAATGAATATCTTTAAGTACCATTTAAGTCCATTATCTTCAGCTGCATTTAATTTAGGATAAGATAAATTATTATATAATTTTATAACACTTGAATTTTAAAATCAATTCTTTTTTTGGCTAATCTACGGAATGTTCGGCTGGTAAATTAATCGGTAGGATTTTTAATACTTCTGATCAAAGGAATTTTTCAAGATCTTTCATGGCGGAAACGATCAATTTTGGACCGAAACCGGTAGCGCCGTTTAAAAGATAATCCAATCCTTTTACATTATATGCGGTTCCGGCCATATCAATGTGGGTCCATCTGGCCTTTTTTATAAACGCTTCCAGGAATTTTGCCGCGGTAACCGCCCCACCCCATTTTCCGCCGAGATTTTTAATATCGGCAATTTCACTATTCAGATCTTCCGAGTAGCTGTCTGATAACGGCAGTCTCCATAAATAATCCCCGGATTGGTCACCCGCGTGGCTCAAAATGTTTGCCATTTCATCAGAATTAGAGAATAATCCGGCCATTTTATCTCCGAGAGCGACCACACAAGCTCCGGTAAGAGTGGCGAAATCAATAATTGCATCCGGTTTAAAATTTTTCTCGGCATATGACAGCGTATCAGCCAGGATTAGCCGGCCTTCAGCATCTGTATTTATGATTTCAATAGTTTTCTGGTTATAGGCTCTGATGACATCACCCGGTTTGAGAGCGCTTCCACCGGGCATATTTTCCACCGCAGGTATAAAACCCACTGCTTCAAATTTAGGTTTTAAACGCGCGAACACATCCATTACCCCCACCGTCGCGGCGGCTCCGGCCATATCGTATTTCATTTCTTCCATACCGGCAGATGGTTTTATGCTGATACCTCCGCTATCGAAAGTTACACCTTTGCCGACAATAGCCAGCTTTTTTTTGCTCTCTTTCGCCGGTTTATATTTTATAATTATCAGATACGGGGGCTCGGCGCTTCCCTTTGCCACTGCCAGAAGAGCGTTCATCTTTTCCTTTTTGAGCTGCTTCTCGTCCAGAACATCGACGGAAACATCCTCATATTGCTCAAAATGGCTTATTATAATATCTTTTAATTTCCCCGGGGTAAGAATATTTGATGGCTGATTTGCAAGATTTCGCGTGAGATCAACAGAATTCATCGCAGTCATGGTCTCAAGAAGCGCTTTTCGATAGCGGGGAGTGTATTCTTCTTTATGGCAGACAAAGATATACTGATTACCTTTTTTCTGTTTTTTCTTATCTGATTTAAAATCTTCAAATCTGTAATTCTGATATAATATGCCTTCGGCCAGCGCCCTGATAAAATCTTCTCTGCAAAATTCAACATTCCCTAAAAAAATATGATGTCTTTTGCCCGAAATCTGCTCCTGTGACGAAGAAATATGAAAACCAATGCTTCTGATTTTTTCGGGATTAAGCTTCGATACATCTCCTATACCGACTAGCAGGATTCGGGTTATCCCTGAATTATCATCAGGATACAATAGTCTGGTTTCTTTAAATTCACCTTTAAAGTCTTTGTATGACAGGTACTTTTGAAGATATTTCGCTACGAAGGGCGGAAAAATATCAAAACTTTTTTTTCTTTTTTTGCAATAATTTTCATCAAGAAATAAAACAAGTAAATCCGTATTCAAACTATGCTGCTCAGGAATTGTCGCTATTTGGAACATATTATATCCTAATTCAATATTTTTCCGGAATGATATTTTGGTTTATAAGCAGCTGACGTTTAACAGGACTGATCCGGTCCACAAATAAAACTCCGTTCAGATGGTCAATTTCATGCTGCAGAACACGGGCTTTCCAACCATCAATCAATTCTTTGTGGAAATTCCCATCTTCATCATTATATGACAATTTTATTTTCTCGGGGCGCTGAACTTCTTCTCTGACACCGGGAATAGATAAACACCCCTCTTCAATAACTGACTCTCCCGCAGTCTCGTGAATCTCAGGATTGATATATGCTCTGGGAATTTCATTTTCTTCCACAGCTGATACATCAATCACAAGGATACTGCTCTCGAGACCAACCTGCGGGGCGGCAAGCCCCACTCCGTCCTCACGGTGCATCACGGCAATCATATTTTTTATAATACGCTTAACATTATCATTAAAATCAGTCACTTTGTTAGTGTTTTTTCTTAGAACAGGGTCACCTATTAACCTGATTTTATACATTCCGCATCCTCATTTTTATCCTAAAATTTATTTAATTCTCAATAAAAAACAAAACTTATCTCAATTTTTTACTCAAATTTTGTACTTATCACCAAATATTCATTGCTTTAAGATAACATAATTTATAATAATCGAACCAATAATGGAAGAATTAGCTGGATAATTTCATAAAAAAACCTCAAATGATCTCATTCGAGGTTTTTTAAACGCGCCAGCTATAAGTAATTATCTCTTTTAGCTAATTATTATACGGCAAATGAACTGCCGCAGCCGCAACTCTTTGTCGCGTTAGGATTATTAAAAACAAAACCCGATCCATTCAATCCGTCCGTATAATCCAGTTCTGTTCCCGCCAGATAGACAATACTTTTTGCGTCAACGATCAGTTTTATTTCGCTGAGATCAATAATCTGGTCATTCTCGCCCGGTTTTTCATCAAGATTCAAAGTATATGTGAATCCGGAACATCCACCTCCGCGCACCCCCACTCTTACAACCCAGCCTGATTTTTTTTCCTGATCAATAACATCCTTTAATTTATGTAAAGCGCGTTCGCTTACTGATATCATATCGTTTTCTCCATAAATATTGAACTTTCTCTCTATAACCAAATCAAACATTAATTCATTTCGAAAAATATCATTATCTAAACAAAAAACGCCCGCATCTTTATCAGCTGCAGGCGTCATTTATAATTATTTTATAATACTATTTGTCGTCGAGATTTAAAGTTTCCTCATAATCATCTGTATATTTCGACGCTATTGTCTGTCGGATTACACATACTTTAATCTGTCCCGGAAACTCCATCGATTCTCGTATTTTTGAAGCGATATCAGATGAAAGCACTTCCGCCTGAGCGTCCGCGATCTTATCAGGCTCAACAATAACCCTGATTTCTCTACCCGCCGAGATGGCGTAGGTTTTTGACACTCCTTCGAATGAGTTTGCGATTTCTTCCAGCTTTGAGATGCGCTTTGCATATGCTTCAAGCGTGTCTCTTCGCGCGCCCGGCCGGCTTCCGCTAATTTTATCGGCAGCCGTTACAAGAACAGAGATGGGTGAAATCGGTTCCGCTTCTTCATGGTGCGCCAGAATCGCATTGATGACCACTTCGTGTTCTTTACATTTTTCCGCAAGCTCAACACCCAATGTTACATGACTTCCTTCGGAATTGTTTGTAATCGCTTTTCCGATATCATGGAACAAACCCGCTCTTCGCGCCAGCTTTACATTGAATCCAAGCTCAACCGCCATCGATCCGGATAGAAAAGCGACTTCTTTTGAATGCTGTAACATATTCTGACCATAGCTGTAACGGTACCTTAACCTGCCCAGATTTTCTTTCATCAAAGGATGCACATCATGTATCTTCAGCTCACGCAGAGTATCATCGGCGGCTCTTTGAATAGATTTTTTTACGTCATTTGTCGCTTTCTGCACAGCCTGTTGAATGGTGTTGAGGTTGATTGCTTTAGTTTTAATAAGTGTCTGCATAGCTATGCGCGCGATTTCCCTTGCAACGGGATCATACCCTGACAAAACAACGAGTTCCGGTGTGTCATCAACAATCACCTTTACACCGGTCGCTTCTTCAAAGGCTCTTATATTCCGGCCCTCACGACCGATGATCATTCCCTTGAAACGTTCATTTGGAAGTTCGACCGTCGACAGGGTCGATTCCATGGTAAATTCATATGCCAGATTTTCAATCGCATTGGCAATAATTTCTTTTGCTTCCCGCTGCGCGCTCTCTTTAGCTTCTGCCCTGATATCATTTGCCATCTGAACAGCTTCCAGCTTAACACGGCCTTCAAGATTTTGCATTAATTGTTTTTTTGCATCATCAATTGAGAGATTTGCAATACGTTCGAGCATTTTGTTCTGTTCTTCAAGAATCGTATCTACTTTTTTGTTTTTTTCGTAAAGCAATTCTTCAAGTTCATTGATTTTCTTTTCTTTTGTTTCTATTCTTGATTCGTGTATTTTGAGCTGATTTTCTTCTCTCTTAAGCTCCTTTTCCTTGTTTAATAACTGAGCTTCTATCTTTGTGACTTTATCCTCTTTCTGGCGAAGGTCATTCTGAAAACTGGCGCGCTTTTGCTGCAGTTCCATTTTGAATTTGTATAGACTTTCTTTATTGATTTTGTCTGCTTCACGATGGGCGTTTTCAATTACCTGCTTGATAGTGTTTTTGGCTTTAACCATTAAAAGATGATAAATGCCCAGACCTATTCCGAGACCTGATATGAACAAAATTGTATATATCACAATATCCATTATTTCAATTTCCGAAGGCATTCACGTTCTCCAAGTCAATGGATTTTCAGTTGTTTAAATAATTCTTTTCCATATATTATAAGATAAGATAATTCTATTTTTATAGCAAACTCAATAAATGTAGAAATTAATTCCGGATTTGTTTTAAAAAAAAAGGGCAAACCTGAGTGGCCTGCCCTATTTTGCAACTTTACCGCAAAACATTATTCACCGTGAATTTTGACCTTTTTAGCCATCAATTCTTCCTGAGTCTCCACATAATCCGGATCCGGCTGACAAGCATCAGTCGGACATACTGCTGCGCACTGCGGTTCATCAAAAAAACCTATACACTCAGTACATTTATCAGGATCGATGATGTATAAAGGATCGCCTTCAGTAATAGCTTCATTCGGACATTCGGGTAAACATGCATCACAAGCAATGCAATCTTCATTAATTAGTATAGCCATTTTTCCTCCCGTGGCAATTTTTAGTAAACAAAAAAAATTTATGCAATTAAATAAACTTAATCAATAATTTTGAAACTGACTTTAAGTGTCACTTGAAATTCCGTGACTTTGCCATCATGAACAGCGCCTCTTTGTTCAATGACTTCAAACCAGCTTATTGCTTTTACCGATTCCGACGCTTTTGCGATACCGTTTCTGATGGCCTTTTCATAATTTTCGGATGAAGTTCCCACAACTTCGATCAGTTTGTAAGTACTGTTCATCTTTACCCCTTTTTTAGCCCTAAATATAATAACTTTTATATTAAATTGAAAATATAATTTATCTTCTAAACACTTTTTATGAAATTAACTTTTACAACTCAAAATACTTTAGATACCGATTTTATTAAAACGGATTCTTTACAATTCTGTTCCATCTCAAATGTCTTCACACAGGGATTAAACAGTGGAGCAACATTCCGGAATTTTCAGATTTAAATCAATCAAAAATTAAATAAAATTATTAGCATCATGAACCGATAAGTGCTGCATCCCGTGATTCAGCTCTTTCATACCCTGATTAACAATACTTTCAATATGTTCTAACTCAAGTATTTCTTTAAAAATTCGATAAAGTTCTTTATCCCACAATCCCTTTGCCGTCTCTTTGTTCAGTACACGGATGGCCTCTGCCGTTGTGAGCGCGCGTCGGTAAGGACGTTCGGTTGTCAAAGCATCATAACTGTCAACCATGGCGATGATCCTGGCTTGAATGGGAATCTGCTCTCCCGCCAGACCTTCGGGATATCCGCTTCCATCATATCTTTCGTGATGATAACGAATGATTGGAAGAACATCTTCGAGTGTCTTTAGCGGCTTACATATCCGCTCTCCTAATTCAGAATGTGTCTTAATAATTTCAAATTCTTCAAATGTTAATGGACCCTGTTTGAGTAAGATGCTGTCTTTAATGGCAATTTTACCGATATCATGTAAAATTCCGCCTCTGCGGATTGATTTTATTTCATCAGTTGACAATCCTACCTTTTCCGCAAGTAACGAGCCATAATTGGCCAGTCTGGTGCAGTGACCTATAGTATAAGCATCTTTTGCTTCTACCACCAGCGCGAGACTGAAGATGACTCGCTCCGCGCTTTCCAGCTGGTCTGTATATTCTTTTAATCTCAGCAAAGATGAAACACGGGCTTTCAACTCGTACATATTGATGGGTTTAGTTATAAAATCATCCCCGCCTAGCTTTATACCTTTAATTTTGCTTTCAATATCATCCAAACCGGTAATTAGAATGATAGGGATCAGACGGGTTTGGGGATCATTTTTTAGTATTTCACAAACCTTATATCCATCTATTCCAGGCATTATTACATCAAGCAGGATGATATCAGGCATCTGATCGTACACTTTCTGAACCGCTTCTTCACCATCACTGGCTGTCAGAAAATGAAAACCGTCACCATTAAAGAAATTCTTGATGAGTTCAATGTTTTCAGGGTAATCATCAACAATTAGAATTTTGGGTATGTACACTAATCAACCTCCATGTACCAGAATGTTGAATCAATCTGCAAGGTATATTTTTTCTACACATGATAAATTCGGATTTGATTGACAAAACTTAAATATATTGCCGGATTTATAACACAAATATGAATTTCCGACACTTCTTAACTGTCAGGTAATCTTAATATATCAATTTGAAATTATAACTTGTTGTGATTCAAAACTCATTAATCCAGATTTATTTTAACCTATCAATCAAACCTTGACCCAATAGGCATTTTATATCCATTAAAAAATTCTTTTACGGACATTCTTTTTCGTCCCTCAGGCTGAACTTCAGTAATTTTAATTGAACCCGTTCCGCAGGCGATCACAAAACTATCCTTATCAACGGCAATTACTGCTCCCGCCTGACCGGCAATTGATTCATAGTCCAGGATAGAGCTTTGATAAAATTTCATAATTTTATCGTTATAAATGGCAAACGCCGCCGGGTAAGGACTCAAGCCGCGAATGTGATCATGAACCCGTTGAGCGTTATCTGAAAAATTAAGACGACATGTTTCAGAATTTATTTTGGGAGCTTTTGTGGCCAGCGCGTCATTTTGTAATATTGGGGTGAGATTGCCCATCTCTATCTTTTCAATCGTTTTCAAAAGCAACTCAGAACCCTTAACAGCGAGTGTATCATGCAGGTCTCCTGCAGTTGTTTCAGGATCAATTTTTACTTTTTCCTGTAATAAAATATCCCCTGTATCCACCTTTTCATCTATATGCATAGTGGTAACACCCGTCTCAGAATCACCGTTCATAATCGCCCAGTTGATCGGCGCCGCCCCTCTGTATTTTGGCAAAAGCGAGGCATGAATGTTTACAGTTCCTTTTGGGGGAATAGCAAATACTTCGCGCGGCAGAATTCTGAAGGCAACTACCACAAACAAATCGGGTTCCATGGCCTGAAGAGTTTTTATAAAATCAGCCGATTTTAGTTCAACCGGCTGCAAAACGGGGATATTGTTTTCTGACGCAAACTCCTTTACCGCGGAAGAGCCCATTTTCTGACCCCGCCCCCTTTTTTTATCGGGAACGGTTACAACGGCCAGAACCCGGTGTCTTGATTCAATCAATTTTTTAAGAGACACAACCGCAAACTGCGGCGTGCCCATAAAAACAATCTTCATTATTGTTTGCCGCCAACAGGCGCCACAAGCGTAATGGAAGATTTATCTAAATTCAGTTTTACGTTGTCGTCAACTTTTACAATTACAATTTTTTCATCATCGGCAAATCCGACGACTTTGCCGTGAATTCCGCCGACGGTAACGACATTATCGCCTTTCTTAAGAGCTTCAAGCATTTTTTGCTTTTCTTTTTGTTTTTTCTGCTGCGGACGAATCATTAACAAATACATAATTACAAGAATGAGAATAAATGGTAAAAAAGAAAGAAGAGCGTTTCCACCTTCTGCACCACCGCCGCTTGGCGGCGCCATTAAGAATACAAATTCAAGCATATTAACTCCCTAATTTAATTTTCAATAACCGATGTTAATTTTACTAATATATTGTTCTTCCAGACAGAGAATGAATTTTCCAGGATATGCTTACGGGCCTGCCTGACCAACCAAAGATAAAAATGCAGATTATGCAATGTGGACAGCCGTAATCCAAGAATTTCATTCGTATTATATAAATGGCGTATATATGCCCTCGAAAAATTACTGCACGTGTAACACGTGCATTCCGAATCAATCGGCTTTGGATCTTCTCTGAAGCGGGCTGCTTTCAGAACCATTTTACCCTTTGCCGTGAACACAGTTCCGTTCCGTGCGTTTCTCGTTGGCATCACACAGTCAAACATGTCAACACCTCGTTCAATTGACTCCAGCAAATCTTCAGGTGTTCCCACACCCATCAGGTATCTCGGCTTATTTTCCGGCAAAATAGCGGTGCAGAGATCGGTCAGGCGATACATATCTTCTTTAGGCTCGCCAACGGCCAGACCACCTATTGCATACCCGGGAAAATCCATCTTTACCAGTTCTTCGGCGCTAAATGTCCTGATATCCTCATAGACACTGCCTTGAACAATCCCGAACAGCCATTGTGAATAACCATGAACTGTGACGGTTTTTTCGTAAAGTTCCCTCTGAATCCCCGCCCATTTTAGTGTTATGGTATTTGATTTTTCAGCATACTCTTTGGATGAGGGATAAGGCGCGCACTCATCAAGAACCATCATGATATCGCTGCCCAGATGGCGCTGAATTTCAAATACATGCTCCGGGGTGAAACGGTGGGACGAACCATCAAGATGTGATCGAAAGGTGACTCCATCTTCATCGATTTTACGAAGATCTTTCAGGCTAAAAACCTGATATCCGCCGCTGTCGGTTAATATCGGCCCATTCCATCCCATAAAACGGTGCAACCCGCCAAATTTTGAGATTAATTCATGTCCCGGCCTGAGATACAAATGATATGTGTTTCCAAGGATAATCCGGGCACCTATATCTTTCAGATCTTGTGGTGACAATGTTTTAACCGTCGCTTGTGTTCCCACGGGCATAAAGATGGGGGTTTCAATCTCGCCATGATCAGTACTGATAAGGCCTGCCCTGGCCTTTGACGACATTTCCGTATGTAGTTTTTTAAAGTACAATATATTTCTCGTCGATAAAATTATAAAAGATGAGAATTTAAAGACAAAAGAGCGGATTTGCAATCAATTTAGGGAGTGATCATTAATGAAAACCGGCGCAAATAACCATTCACCATCCCGATTTGCATTGCATTAATCATTTTTTTAATATGATTTTTAGAGAAAATGACCTAAATTTCACTCTTTATTATTCTTTTTGTATAATTCCATATTTATTAATAATCGCCTGCGGAGGTTTGATGAGGGAGATTACGAAGGGTAAACTGGAAGATATCAGTAAGGATTTTGTGCCCAAAGAGCTGCGCGCCGATAAAAAAGACCGGTATTATTTTCGAAATCGACAGACGGACAGTCATAAGTACAGAGCGCTCACCTCCAAAGAAATTGAAATTCTCGTAAAAAACAACAATACCGCAGAACTTTGGGATAAGATACTCGTCTCAGACAATTTTGATCCATCCCTTGTCCGAAATTGCGATTTCTGGGGAATGGTCCGTATCGGAGATTTGTCCAGAAAGTATCTCGAGTTTCATAAACTTCGTCTGCCGGTCGGACTGAATAATTGTACCATTATTTCCTGTGATATTGGCAATGATGTAGTAATGCGCAATGTGCAGTACCTTTCTCATTATATCATCGGGAATAATTGTATCCTGTTTAATATAGATGAGATGCTTACCGTGGATACCGCAAAATTCGGCAATGGAATCGTTAAGGAAGGGGAAGATGAAAGTGTTCGAATCTGGCTTGAAGTAGGAAATGAAAACGGCGGCAGGAAAATTCTGCCATTTGCGGGGATTCTTCCCGCGGATGCCTATTTATGGTCAAGATTCAGAGATGATTCCGGGCTACTCCACCGATTTCAGGAAATGACGGATCAGCTTGGGGATACCCGCAGGGGATATTATGGTTCAATTGGAAATCATTGTGTTATAAAAAACAGCCGAATTATTAAGGATGTCAATATCGGGCCCCATTGTTATATTAAAGGCGCCAACAAACTAAAAAATCTGACGATTCAATCCAGCGCCGAGGAACCAACTCAAATAGGCGAAGGTGTAGAATTAGTAAATGGAATTATCGGACATGGAAATCATATTTTTTACGGTGTAAAAGCAGTACGATTTGTCACATGCAGGAATGTGCAGGTCAAATACGGCGCAAGGCTGATTAACTCATTTCTTGGGTCTAATTCCACCGTATCCTGTTGCGAATTATTAAACAATCTCATTTTTCCGTTTCACGAGCAGCATCATAACAATTCATTTCTGATTGCATCTACCTTACTTGGTCAGTCAAACATCGCCGCGGGAGCGACAATCGGTTCAAATCACAATTCCAGAGCAGCTGACGGCGAAATTCTCGCGGGAAGAGGATTCTGGCCCGGATTAGTGACCAATTTTAAGCATAACTCGCGATTTGCATCATTTACACTTGTGGCAAAAGGTAACTATCCTTCTGAAATGAATGTCACTCTTCCATTCTCTCTGATAAGCGCGGCAGACAATTCAGCGGACGTCAATATAATTCCGGCATTTTGGTTCAGGTATAATATGTACGCGCTTGCAAGGAATAAATGGAAATTCAAAAACCGTGATAAAAGAAAAGTTAAAGATCAGCATATTGAAACTGATTTTCTAGCCCCTGACACTGCGGAAGAAATGATATCCGGAATGGATCTGATCAGGAAAACAATCGAAATGAACATTGGCAGTGAGATATCAGTCGATAAGCTTTTAAAAGATGACACAATCGAAAAAGAACTCAAGGTCTATCATGACAATATGGTATATAAAGGCAAAGCTCACATTATCAAACCTGTCTCGGGATACCGGTTATACCATATGATGATCGAATACTATGGGGCAGTTGAACTTGCCCGCGCTGTCGATGATATTATACATTTAAAAAAAGGAAATACACCGGTTGCCGAGGCCGTTAAACTGTCCTACTCAGAACCTGAACGCGAATGGATTAATATTGGCGGGCAGCTTATTCCCGAAAATGATATTTTTAACATTATTACGGATATTAAATCAAAAAAGATCTTATCCTGGCAGGATTTGCACAAAAAATATAATATGGCATGGGATCAATATCCGTTGCAAAGACAAAATCACGGGATTTTCTGCTTGTTAAAAATTCATGATAAAAAGATGAATATGATTGACAATCAATTTATTCGTTCCATCCTGGAAAACTCCGTTAACACTTCGCAAAAACTACTTGAATGGGTAATCGAGTCGCGTAAAAAAGACTACACAAACGATTTCCGGAAAATCACATACCGAAATGATGATGAAATGGATGCCGTACTCGGGAAATTTGATGAAAATGAATTTATCATTGAAATGAAAAAGTCAGTAAAGGAATATGAATCCAGAATCGCATCAATGGTGAAGTCCCTGGGCTGATTTTAGCGGCCATGAAAGTCCGTTATACCAGATAAATAATTTGTACCTGTAATTAATGCGAATATGAACATTGCTTAAAGTGGAGTGTATATGACAAACAAGAAGAAGAAACCGGAAAAAGCATATAGGAACCTGGATTTTTTAAACAGCAATAAAGCGAGGTCAATTAGAATATTATCAGAGTTTTATGAACCTCTCTACCGTTTTGAAGAAAAAAATGTCAAATCGACAATTGTTTTTTTTGGCTCGGCACGTATCGATCCAAAAGCTAAGGCAAAAAAAAGCTTGCTTGAACTCGCGGAAGAATATGAAAAGAATCCTACTAAGGAAAATGAAAAAAAACTTTCCGCAGCGCGACTTCAGCTAAGATTGGCGGATTATTACGAAGATGCGGTTGAGCTATCAAAAATGCTGACAGAATGGGCAATGGATAAAGAATCAAAAAATCAGAATTTTTATGTCTGCTCCGGAGGCGGTCCCGGGATTATGGAGGCAGCTAATAAAGGGGCTGAATTAGCCGGTGGCAAATCTATCGGCCTCAACATCTCTATTCCTCATGAACAGGATCCCAATCCATATATAACAGAAGATTTAATGTTTGAATTTCATTATTTTTTCATGAGAAAATACTGGTTCGTCTATCTTGCCAAAGCTCTTGTGATTTTTCCGGGCGGTTTCGGCACCCTGGATGAATTAATGGAAGTTCTGACATTAATTCAGACAAAAAAGGTCACTAAACCATTACCTATTGTCGTTTTTGGGCAGGACTACTGGAAAGAAATCATTGATATTGACGCGATGGTTCGATGGGGTACCATATCGAAGGAAGATCATGATCTTTTAAATTTTGTAAATTCTCCCGAAGAGGCATTCAAGTTTCTGACGGAACATCTGAATCATTCTGATTTTAAATAAAAAACATCCTGTACAAGTTCAGAAAAACAGTAGAACTGATATAACTTAAATTTTAACAAACTCTGTCGCCTGATCATAATAATCAAAGAACTGGAGTGCTTCCAGTTCCCTGTTTATCGATTTTAGTTTTGATTTTGGTGTCCAGAAGCGCATCCCGACAACGTCTCGTTCTACAGCGCCGATAACATCACGCAGAAGGATCGCCATAAACAGCGTATGTTTTTCGCTCCACTCTCCGCCGGGCGTGATGGAAACGGAAAGTTCAGGATCTGTTTTTATTTGTATCTCTTTAGAAATATCAAAATAACTCTCGAATCTATGATAACTTCTGTTTAATGCGCTTTGTGTCGATTTCGAACCGGAAAAATGAATGAGCTCTGTAAATTTTTCGGTTGTATAACTCTTAAAAATTTCATCAATTTTCATTTTCTCTCCGGAGGTTGCTTCTTCCTTAGCCGTTTGTCTGCCTTCATCGGCTGCAGAAAATATGTTCGTTTCAATAATATATTCGCCGTCACTCCATTCAAGAATAACATCCATTGCCGCATCTTCATTTTTATTCTCAAAATCCAGATTGCTGAGCTGGCCTTTCTGGAATTCAAAGAACGCCACTTTTTCGTCGTGTTTAATGATTATTTTTCCAGAAAGAGAATTTTCCTCGGCATATTTAAGCAATCTTATTACACCTGTATCCCGCAGTCTCCCTTTTGGAATAAATTTGTTTTTATAATATCTTTCTGTCTGCTCCCTGGCGATATTAGCGTTCACCAGGCGCTGACTAAGCAAATGTGTCAGATTGATTGAGATCCGGGGATTTTTGAGAAGCAGGTTATCAAATTCGGATTTCCCGAGTTTCAAAACATCCAGATCCGATTCGGCAATCACTGTAGCCGACCGCGGTTCCCCTGTTATCAAAGCCATTTCGCCAAAATGATCACCTTTTTCCAGATAGGACAAAACTATCTCATCATTTTCATCCTGAAGATTTGCAAGTACCTTTACTCTGCCTTTTTGAATAAGATAGATGTAATTACCGGAGTCACCTGCGCTTATGATGTGATCGCCTTTTTTATAAGACTCCAATTCCATCTTTGACGCGATTAATCCTAATTCTTCATCAGGAATTGCTTCAAAAAGCGGGATTTTTTTTAACTGTTCTATCGATCCTGATTTCATCTATATCATATTCTCTACTAATTTCACAATTTCACTCACTTCATGGGTTTTGGTTAACTCAACATCTGATAACTGACGGATTTCTTTTTCGATGTCGGCTTTGACCGAATTATCGGCGATAAAAATAAACGGAATATTGATGTCTTTGCGCGCTCTTTCCACAAAAACGAGTCCATCGCCATCCGGCAGTTTGATGTCTGAGATAATCACATCCGGAATTTCATTGTCTATTAAGGAAATGGATTCTCCAATATTCTGAGACGATTTCACGCTATATCCAAGCCCGTTAAACGCTCTTTCAATTACCTTGCGGACGACAAGAGAATTGTTCACAATCAATATCTTCTTAATTTCTTCTTTGACGGGTATTTGCGAATCTTTTTTCCCGATAGTCAAGGGCCTCACCCGAATTTCGAATTGGCCTTCGGTCCATGACAACATGGTATCCAGCGCTTTATCATCTTTTATGTTCCCAAGCGCTACTTTTACAAGTTCTCCACTCTCAAATTCAAACATTCCCTTTTGACCATTATCTTTTAACTCCATACTGCCCGTTAGTGAATTGGTCTCGCAAAAACTGATCAACTCGACCAGTGAAATGTCATCAAGACTTCCGGATGGACCTTCTTTTGATGCCTCAAGCTTATTTATATCCGGAAGAGTTGCTTTCTTTAATGTTTCTCTCAGCCTTTGACTCACAATTTTTCCCATACTGAGAGAAATAGAAGGATATTTTTCAAGAATTACATCAAAGTCGTTTTTGTAAAGGATAAACATTTCGGCCGGCTCGGTCGCGATTACAGAGGCGGAACGTGTGTCACCGGTTAGCAGTGACATTTCACCGAAATAATCGCCTGATCCCAATTTCGCGACGACTTGTTCTGTTTTTCCACCGTCACCGTATATGCAAATTTTTACCTCGCCGGTAATGATAATATACATCTCATCACCAGGATCACCAATTTTGCAGATCGTTTCGGCGGCATCAAACGTTTTAAATTTTAGCCGCTCCACGATAAAATCAATACTCTCCTTCCCTAACATTCTAAAAATGGGAACCTGCTTTAACACTTTACTGATTTGAATCATTTTTGCGCCTCCAGAGCAGCTGGGTCAAATTTCTTTCAAGAAAAAAAATAGGTATGCCACGATTAAAAATACGATTACTATCCACCAGATTGGTTTAACCTTTCGACGGGGAAGTCTGTCGAATTTAATCCGTCTCTTTACACCGCCTTCCTGTTGTCGCTCTGCAAATCTGCCTTCAATATCCAACGACCTGCGCTGTTTTTGCGGAAAAAACAAAATACCTCCACCAAATGAAAAGATTAAACACACTATATAGTTAAACTATCCCGAATACGAACTGTAAGCAAGGGCAATTTAACCAATCGATTTTTTTCAGTCAACAATAATATGGTAAGCACTAAACCAGACCGTTATTTTTTCTTTCAAAAAAAAAGAGAACCGGATTTTATAACTCAATCCGATTCTCTGATGATATCGGCAATTATTTTATTCAGTTTTTGCCCGTTTAGCATCCCACAACATATAGAAAAGAATTAATGCAAACATAAAGAAACTTAATATCTCGGCAGGAGCTGATTCTGCCCAGTGATCTGTCCCGATCGCCTTCATCATGTTCCAATCGCTGTTACCTGTAAAAGACTGCCCAATGAAGACCATGGACGCAGCCAATACACCCATAATCGCGCCTCCCGCGATAAATCCGGAAGCAATGAGTGTTCCACGTTCTTTCCTTGCTGATTGCAGCGCGGAATCGGATGTGCTTTTAGCCACCAAATGCGCTATAATACCTCCCGCGAGTACAGGCGTATTTAAATAAAGAGGCAGATACATTCCCAAAGCGAATGCCAGCGGCGGTATCCCTAAAAACTCAAGAACTGTGGCAAGAATGATACCCGCCAGATACAAAATCCATGGCGCCGGTTGTCCGGTCATTAACGGCTCCAGTACCGCAGCCATTGCTGATGCTTGCGGCGCCTCTAATCCGCCTGGACCAAAACCGTATGTTTGATGGAGCATAAAGATAACTCCGCCTACGGACATCGCGGCTAAGAGAGTGCCAAGGAATTTATATCGCTGCTGTGTGCGTGGTGTCGTGCCAAGCCAGTATCCAATTTTAAGATCTGTTATAAACCCGCCTGCCATTGAAAGAGCCGTACATACAACACCGCCTATTATGAGCGCGGCGATCATTCCCTGCTCGCCTTTAAGTCCCACACTAACCAAAATGACAGATGAAATGATCAGAGTCATTAATGTCATGCCCGAAACCGGATTACTTCCGACAATAGCGATTGCTCTTGCCGCCACCGTAGTAAACAGAAAGGCCACAATAGTCACAATAGCCAGCCCTACAGTCGCGTGAAGAATATTTCCGTCCACCACAAGAACCAGGAAGAATACCAGGACGCCCAACAGAGCGCTGACCAGAAGGACAACCAGCCATTTCATACTGATATCAGTCTGCGTGCGCTCAACCTTGTTACCGGATTCATGCCCGACACCCTTACCGCCAATTTCATTTATAGCCAATTTGAAAGCGGCAGCAATAATTTTACGTGATTTAATAATTCCAATGATACCCGCCGCGGCTATACCACCGATCCCTATGTGCCTTACATAGGTACTGAATATTTCACCCGGCAGCATATCAGCGATCGGTTTGGTCGCGTTTAATATGGGTACCGGATTAAATTGTCCTATATAAAACATGCTTGGAATTAATACCCACCAAGCAAGAAAAGAGCCACTGGCGATAATTAACGCATATTTTAAGCCTACAATATATCCTAAACCCATTACTGCCGCGCCGATATTCATATTAAATTCAAGCCGCGTGGCTGCGGCCAGTTTCTGTCCCCATTCAAAAACCCGGGTGGAAACAACTTCTTTCCACAAGCCGAAACCTGAAACCAGGAAATCGTACAATCCGCCTATTACAAGAGCTTTAAGTAATATTTTTGCCTGATTACCGCCACTTTCTCCGGCCACCAGGATTTCAGTCGTAGCGGTCGCTTCCGGAAAGGGGAATTCCCCGTGCATGTCTTTAACAAAATATCTCCTGAAAGGAATTAAAAACAGTATTCCCAGCATACCACCAAATAAAGAAGCTAAAAACACCTGCAAAAAGGAAGCGTCCAGACCGAGGATATATAATCCGGGAATGGTGAATATCGCCCCGGCCACAATTACCCCTGAACTGGAACCTATTGATTGAACAATTACGTTCTCCGAAAGCGCATTTTTTCTTTTCATCAATGAGGAAAGTCCAACAGCCAATATCGCTATGGGAATTGCCGCTTCAAAGACCTGGCCGATTTTCAATCCTAAATAGGCTGCTGCAGCAGAAAATAAAACCGCGTAAAACATTCCCCAGAACAGAGAATATTTGGTAACTTCCGGCAGAGGAGCATTTTCCGGGACAACGGGCTTATACACTTCACCGTCTTTTAGAAACCGGTATGCATTTTCCGGTAGCCCTTTTCCTGATACTTGATGATCCATACGCACTTCCTCATTTTAATGAAGATTTACTTAGTTAAAATAAAACTGAAAAAATTTAAGATACTCAATACACCGTTACAAGTAAAGCTGTTTTTCCCCTTCATAAGGGAGACAAATCATCAGGTTTTTCAAAATTTTACCGTCCGATTCCTTTAAATTCCCAATAATTTTAATAACAGCCTGATACCTATAATTGTCAGCATACCCCCCAGGAATATTTTTCTTAGAGTCAGCGACAATTTATGTTGAAAATACGATCCAAAATATGCCGCCGGAAAAGCTCCGGCAAAAATTAAAAGAGCCGTATCTATATGTACATAACCGAACTGCCAGGCGCTTGCATGATCATGATGCATAAACGCAAAAGCGAGTGTCCCGAAACTGGTGGTGAACAACATGATCGCATTTGAAATGGGAACAACTTTTGTATTATCAGCCAGATTATTGGTTAAAATTAACGGCGTTGTTATCCCGCCTCCGCCGATTCCCGTGACACCTGATATTGTCCCGCTGATAACGCCAATTCTCGCTGATGCGCCGAGCTGGGATTTGGCAGGGCTGCCCGGATTTGCGGCAGGCCGGATTTTGAATGTTTTATACGCCAGGAAAAATATAAATAAAGCAAAGATGGTAATAAGAATTTTTTCGGATAAAAATACGGCAAGTACTCCCGCGGAAGCCGATGACAGAGATGAGAAAAGCGCGATGGACAAGACCACATTCCATTCAATCTGTTTTTGAATCTGAAATCGGGTCACATTTAGAATTGTCACGAAAACGATTGTCATCAAACTTGTTGCAATCGCCTCCTGCTGAAAAAATCCGAAATAGAGTGTCAGCGCGGGAACGATAACAATACCGCCGCCCAGGCCAAGAGTTGAACTCATTAGACCGACCAGTATTCCGACAAACAGAATCAGGGCTATATGGGTCATTTAAATTCCTCTAAAATTCTCATCTCTTTATCGAAAAGGTGTGAGATAATGAGTTTAAAACCAAAATGTTACTGTATAATTTCATCTCTTTGTTCAGGCGCCACCGCGGGCAGAAGGATTATAAATTGAGTTCCTTCACCCTGCTTACCTTCCACACTAATCTGACCGCCGTGTTCTCTTATAATCTGATACACAATTGATAATCCCAATCCGGTCCCGTTAGATTTTGTAGTGAAAAACGGATCAAAAATCTTATCTCTTAAATCGGACTCAAGGCCGACACCGGTATCTGAAATGGTTATCTGAATATATTCATCCGAAAATAAACCGGGTATTCTCTGTCTTCGGTCAATCATGGGTAACAGCTGCTGTGCATTTTCGGCTTCAATAGCCAGCTCTCCTCCCTCCGGCATTGCATCAAGGGCATTAATAATAAGATTAAAAATAACCTGCTCAATCTGGTTAGAGTCAACAAAAATGTTATCCAAATCCCGGGTATAATGCTGCCGGACGTTTATATTTTGTTCACGCATTTTTCGTTCAAAAAGCGGGAGTACTTCCTGAACGATTTTTTTGATGGGACAGGATTTGGGATCTGGCTTTACTGGTTTCGCGTAAGTAAAAAACGCTTTTAACAGATCATCAAGCCGGTTAACCTGCCGGATAATTCTTTTTACATATTCCTGTTTTGTCGGTTCATCATCCATTTCTTCTTCGAGTACCTGCGCCATGGACTTAATTCCGGCAAGCGGATTACGAACTTCATGGGCAAATCCCGAACTGAGGATGCCGAGCGAAGCCATCCGGTCCATTCGTATTATTTCAGCCTGTATCTTTTTTTTCTGTGATATTTCTGAAAACACGAGTATATATCTTTTCTTAGAATTATAAACATCAAGACCGTAAACACTATAACCGATGAACAGGTCTGGAACATTCTTCATGGAAATTTGAATTTCCTGACGTATTACAGGAAGTGAATCATCATTAATTGTACTGATAATATGCTTGAATGCTTCCGGTTCGAACAATTGTTTAAGAGTCGACGCATCTCCATCATCAGCTATCTGCAGCAAGCGTCTGGCAGATTTATTCAAATAATATACTTGGTACGGTTTATCAAAAACGACAATCCCAAACTGCACGGCTTCCAGCATTGTCTGGTAGAGCTTCCAGTCAGCAAGAACTTCCTCAGTCCTTCCCGGAATTAACTTCATGCCTCTTATGGAATGAAGATCATCTTCGTTAATATATAATTCTTCCAGATGAAAAATAATTTTTCTTGCAGCTACCAGCGCGAAGGCCAGATCATTTTCCGAAAATTCACGTCTGTATAATTTATTCAGCAGTATAAAACCGCCGCGCGGCTCATGAAAAACCGAAAAAGGAATGATCATCAGACTTGAAATTTTAAATCCAAGAGATTCTTCCAAATCCTGGATAAAGGGATCATTACATTCATCATATTCAAAAATACGGGGGTGGTTTTCAATAAGATTTTTAAGAATCTTAGATTTTTTAAGCGATAACGCTAATTTTTTTTGGAGAGTACTGCCGGAATCCTCATAAATGTTTATCGTCAGGTTTATATTATTCGGGTCGTAAATCGCGAACATGGCGATTTCGACAGCAAGCGCCAATTCCATTCTTTTTGCGAAATCATGCTCCAGATAGTGGAAAACTTTTGCTTCATCTTTAATCTGAATGATTCTGTTGATCTCAAGAATCTCGTCCATTGATGAAATAAGCCGTTTTTCACCCTCTATGATATCTTTATATAAAAGAACACGTCTTTCGATCTGGCTTAAATGGATAGTACTTGTAATCAGCGAAAGAAATTCAAACTTATCCACCGGTTCGATGAGGATTAAATTATGCGTGTTTTTAAAAATTTGTCTTTTTAAGGCCTGCTGCCCTGAAGAAAGTAAAAATATGAACGGAATGTTAACCAGTTTTTTCTGATTGCGAAAACTCTCTATAGCGCGAAAATCAAAGTCCGGTTCCGAAAACGCGTCAACAATCACAACTTCGAGAGGATATTCAATCAATGCGTTTTTAAAAGCCGATTTGAGAGAATTTATAAATAATTTGTTGGTTGGATCCGATAAGATAGTACTATATTTTTCTATACGCCCTTTGTCGCTCGAAACCAGTCCAATATTCGTTTGTGTAGCATTCATAAAATGCTAAAAATCCTGAAATTATGAAAAATCCTGCCTGAATCGATTATAATCAATAATTATGAGTTTACTTCCCTCTTTCCTTACATAGCCGAGTTGACTAAGTGACTTGATAACCCGCGAAATAGTTTCACGGCTTGTCCCTGCCATATTGGCCAGATCCTGTTGGGGAGGCAATTGTGAGATTTCCACCTGTCCCTGTTTTATGGTGCCGGAATCATCTGCGATACGTAACAAAGTGGATGCTACTTTTCCCAATGCATTCTGCAAGGACAGGCTTTTTATTTGTGAATCGCTTCTCCTCAGACGATGAGCAAGCTCTTTTAGCAAATTTATAGCGATCTGAGGATAATCATATAGAACAGTTAAAAAATCTTCTCTTCGTATAATCAATAATTCGGTATCTTCCAATGTCACAGCGTTTGCGCTTCGTGTTTGTCCGTCCAGAATGGACATTTCCCCAAAAAAATCCCCGTCACACAGAATAGACAGTATCACTTCCCTTCCTTCGTCACTGATCCTGGATATTTTTACGCGCCCATT
>JBFXGD010000008.1:0-46655 GCA_050178385.1 Calditrichaceae bacterium | reverse complement strand
ATGGACACCGCGCTCGGACAAATTATCAAGCTCGTAAGGGAAGCGCAGGGAAGTAAACCGCCCATTCAAAAACTGGCTGACAGAATCGCTTCAATCTTTGTACCGGTTGTTTTGATTTTAGCGGCACT
Source organism: Calditrichaceae bacterium (assembly GCA_050178385.1). Taxonomy (GTDB): domain Bacteria; phylum Calditrichota; class Calditrichia; order Calditrichales; family JBFXGD01; genus JBFXGD01. The sequence goes on along the minus strand of JBFXGD010000008.1, from coordinate 46,527 downwards.
TACTTTCATGGTATGGTATCTTACCGGTCATACCTTCTCAGTATCAATGGTCAATTTTATTGCCGTTGTTGTGGTTGCCTGCCCCTGCGCGTTAGGCCTTGCCACTCCAACGGCAATCATGGTGGCATCCGGACGTGGCGCCCGTGAAGGCGTTCTGATAAAAAATGCCAGGAGTCAGGAGATCTTCCATAAAGTGGATGATATATTGCTGGATAAAACGGGAACAATCACATCGGGCAAAATGAAAATTGCTCAAACCATATCCGTTTTTTATGATGAAAACAAAGTGCTGATATACGCCGCCTCAGTGGAAAGTCAATCCAATCATCCGATTGCAAAAGCGATATTGGAAGAATTGATCAACCGTGGTCTGGAATTTAAGGAAGCTCTGAATGTTAAGACTAAACCGGGTTTTGGAATGGAAGGTGAAGTGGATGGCAAGCATATTTACATCGGAAACGCGACCTTTATCCGGAGAAAAAAAATCGCGATAGAAGAAAACATTCTGGAGCAGTTGAATCACATATCAAAAAAAATGTGGACGCCGGTATTTGTGGCCGTCGATGATAAAGTAGCGGGATTGCTCGCAGTGGCTGATCAGGTTAAAGATGAAGCGCCTGAGATCATCAAATATTTTAAATCAAGAAATATCCAGGTCAGTATGGTAACCGGGGATAATGAGAGAACCGCTCAGGCGGTGGCCGATGAAGCGGGAATCGATAGTGTTTATGCCGAGCGGACACCTGAAAGAAAAGAAGAAATTATCAAATCGTTACAGGAAAACGGGCGCAAGGTGGCGATGGTCGGTGACGGAATCAATGATGCGGTCGCGCTTACCAGGGCGGATGTGGGAATCGCTATTGGCACAGGTACTGACGTGGCGATTGAATCAGCTGATATTATCCTGATTAAGGGTGATCTGAGGGCTCTCTTTACAGCCTTTCGGCTTTCTGCAAAAACAGTCCGCGTTATAAAAGAAAATCTGTTCTGGGCGTTCGCCTATAATGTTATCATGATACCTGTGGCCGCGGGCGCTCTTTATCCGCTGTGGGGAATAATGTTTAATCCTGTCTTTGCAGCCCTCGCCATGGCGTTCAGTTCGGTTTCGGTTGTAACCAACAGTCTCCGGCTGAAGAGAATAAAGTTATAGAAAGCCGAATGACCGGGAAATTCAGATGAAGTAAATCCATTGCAAATCGGCAGTGAACTCCTTATTTTACGGAAGGTTGAAAATAAAATTGCATAAAGAAGACAGGATGATAAAGCCACATTTACTAGTAATTGATGATGATCAGTCTCACCGCGAAGGTATGGTTATCCTGCTTGAAGATCAGGACTACCGTGTCGATCAGGCGGATGGCGCTATGGCCGCGATGAATCTAATCAGAAAATACAATTATGATCTGATTGTTACTGATTACAAGATGCAGGAAATCGACGGACTTGAACTGCTCAAAATGATTAACGATTTTGATCCGCTTTTACGGGTGATCATGGTTACAGGTTACAGTTCGATCGAACATGCCGTCGAAGCCATTCATCTCGGAGCGCTGGATTACATTCCAAAGCCTGTAGATCCGGTAAAGCTAAAAGAAGTCGTTCATCGCGCTCTCCGCGTTCCGGGCATTGACGTTGCTAAAGAGAGCGGCGGTGTTATTCCGGACAGATACATTCATTTTGGTGAAATTATCGGAAAATCCCGCGGGATAAAAAATGTCGTAAAAAAAATTAACGAAATAGCCGATATTGATGTCCCGGTTTTAATCATCGGTGAGAGCGGGACAGGTAAGGAACTTGTGGCGAGAGCTATTCATAACGCGTCAAAAAGAAAAACCAATTCTTTCATTGCGGTGAATACAGGCGCCATTCCAAAAGACCTTATCAGCTCGGAATTGTTCGGCCATGAAAAAGGCGCTTTTACGGGCGCGATTGAATCGAAAAAGGGAAAGTTTGAAGAAGCAAGCAACGGTACTCTTTTTCTGGATGAGATCAGTTCCATGAGTGAACAGGTGCAGATCTCTCTGCTCCGGGTATTGGAAAGCAAAAAAATTGACCGGGTGGGTGGAAACCGGGAAATACCGGTGGATGTGAGAATCGTTGCCGCGACAAATGAAAATCCCATAGATCTGATTGATGATGGCAGGCTGCGTGATGATCTTTACTATCGTTTGAATGTTTACGGTATTGAACTGCCTCCGCTAAGAGAACGGAAGGATGATATTCTGCTCATTGCGAATTATTATATTCAGCGTTTTAATAGTGAATATGATAAAAATATTGAGGGAATTGATAAAGACGCGTCGGAATTGCTTTCAGCCTACACCTGGCCCGGTAATATCCGTGAACTAAGAAACATCATTCTCAGGGCGATGATATCCGCGAAGGATAGAATAAAGAAAAAAGATCTGCCGGCGATGATCATCAAAGGTCTGGCGCCCGGGCATGAAATCAGATTCCCGGCCGGTACTCCGCTTCCTGAAATTGAGCGCGCATCCATTATCAAAACACTTAAAATGTCCAAAGGAAATAAATTAAAAGCGGCTGAAATGCTGGGCATCAGCCGGCGATCATTATACAACAAATTGGAAGACTATAGCATCAAAGATGAAGAATTCAGTTAGTCCGTCAATAGATTTGAATTATTTACAGGAACTTTTCTTTTCCAGGGAAAAACTCGTTTCACACTTAGTGACGCGGCTGGAACGTCATGAAACAAAAGAGTATATTTATAAAGATACCGAATCAGTAGATGCGGCTGTATTAATTCCTGTTTATTTTAAGGATGGCGAGGCTCATCTTCTGTTTACAAAACGAACGGAAAACCTGGAACATCACAAGGGTCAAATTTCTTTTCCGGGCGGCCGGAAAGATGATACGGATAAGGATCTTCTCGAAACCGCGTTAAGAGAAACGGATGAGGAGTTAGGTATCCGGAAAGATGACATATCCGTTCTCGGGCAAACAGATATTTTTCTCACAAATACACACTTTTTGGTAACCCCATATGTCGGTATATTTGATTATCCATATTCATTTACCGTCAATAAAGCAGAAATTGACCGGCTGATTCATGTCCCCTTAAGCTATCTGGTACGGGATGATATTTTTGAAGTAAAAGACTATAAAAAGAGCGGATATACGTGGCATTTACATTACTATCATGCCGGAAATGACGTCATCTGGGGTGTAACGGGATTTTTACTAAGCAACTTTCTCTCAATTGCATTCGGCTTTCAGCGGAATCACTTTGGCGCGCCCATATTAGACCTACCGTCAGGCGGTAAGTAAAAATCCTTCAATCGTCTCCGCAATACCGTGCGTGATAGCCTTAAAAAGTTGTTGAATGATTGAAGTTCCATGTAAATGGGTTGAACCAATGAGCAAAGATCATTACCTTTCTTCTCCCGGATACTCATTATTTTTTCGGCGAATTTGCTGAATGATGAACAAATCCCGGATAAATCATCATAAAAGAAGGTCACCATGAATGCTGGTTTGGCTGATGATCATGTTTATATGCGGCGCTGCCTTGAATTGGCTTGCCGTGGTAAGGGCGAAGTAAGTCCAAATCCGTTGGTCGGCGCCATTATCGTTAAAAATGGAAAAATCATCGCGGAAGGATGGCATGAGCGGTACGGGAGCGCGCACGCGGAACTGAACGCGATCAGGAACGCGATTGAATCCGTAGAAGGGGCAACGCTCTATTGCAACCTTGAGCCTTGCTGCCATACAGAAAAACAGACACCGCCCTGTACCCCTCTAATTATCAGGAACAAGTTGAAGCGGGTTGTGATAAGCAATTTCGATCCAAATCCCATGGTCTCCGGACAAGGAATAAAGCAGTTATCTGATGAAGGGATTGAAGTGACAACCGGCGTACTCCGAAAGCAGGGCGAATATCTTAACCGTTTTTTCTTAAAATATATTCAAACCGGATTGCCGTATGTTACAATGAAGATTGCTCAATCGATGGACGGAAAAATCTCCGCGCGAAGAGGAACAATGACATGGCTTACAGGTAATGAAGCCGTTGAATACGTTCACAGACAGCGGGCCGGTTATGACGCGGTGATGATCGGCGCGGGTACAGTAAGTTCTGACGATCCGCAGTTGACGGTCAGAAAAGTTCAGGGGCGTAATCCGTACAGAATTGTCATCGATGGTCATCTCAGCAGCCCGACTGATTCAAAAATATTTAATGATGAAGATAAAAATCGCACTTGGATTTTTACGGCGGAAGAGTGTGACACTCAAAAAGTCAGAATTCTTGAAAATAGAGGGATTCGGATTTTCAGGATGCCGGCGGACCGAAAATACCGTCTGGATCTTCAAGAGATTCTCAAAATCCTCGGCAAAGAAAAAATTATTTCGGTAATGGTTGAAGGCGGGCAGGAATTATTCAGTTCATTCATAAGTAATAATCATCTGGATGAATTAATCATATTGCAGGCGCCGGTTATACTTGGACGCGGATTATCAGCCTTTGATATTGATAAAAAGACGGAATTTGAACTGCGTTCGATTGAAAAATTAGGTAATGACATTAAGATAGAATTAAAAAAGAAGTCAGATTGACATTTTTTTAAGTGAATTGACAGTCATAAATTTATAAATTATAGCCATGTTTACAGGATTAATAGAAGAAATCGGAAAAATTACCGGAATTGAGTCGATTGCCGGTGGTAAGCGTATTAAAATCTCAGCGAAGTCAATTATGAACGATATAAAAATTGACGATTCTGTCGCAGTGAACGGCGTTTGTCTCACCGTTATCACATGTGACGCGGAAAACTTCCGTGTTGACGCGGTTGGCGATACATTGAAAAAGACCACTTTCTCTCAATTACGGGAAGGCGCCGAAGTGAATCTTGAACGCGCTGTACGGCTGATGGACAGGCTTGGAGGACATCTGGTTCAGGGGCATGTGAACGGTGTGGGAACGATAACCCAAATTAACAAATTGGGAGAAAATTATTTTCTGGAAGTTGATATTCCGAAGGGGTTGACAAAATATCTGATTTCGGAAGGATCGATCGCCATTGACGGCATCAGCCTTACAATTGCCAGATTAAATGATTCAAAAGTCGGCGTCTCAGTCATACCTCACACCTGGTCTAATACTCATTTGAAGCTTAGAAAGATCGGTGATCATGTAAACATTGAAACGGATGTCATCGCGAAATATGTTGAAAATTTAATGAATTCAAAAAAAACACAATCCGGAGATACAATTTTTTCGGATGAATGGTTCAAAAAGTTAGGATATTAGCAATGTCAGATAAGAAGATAAATGAAAAGGGCGATGCCTTTAGTTCGATTGATGAAGCCCTTGAAGATATTAGAAATGGAAAAATGGTTGTTGTCGTTGATGATGCGGATCGTGAAAATGAAGGCGATCTCATTATGGCGTCAGAATTAATCCGTCCCGAGGATGTTAATTTTATCACCCGTGAAGCGCGCGGGATGCTTTGCGTCGCGATTACCGATCAGCGGGCGCGTGATTTACGGTTGGATTATATGGTTGAGGAGAATACCGCGCTGCATGAAACGCCGTTCGCGGTGACCATCGATTACAGGCACGGGACAACAACCGGTATCTCTGCCTTTGACCGCTCCAGTACCATCCGGGCGACCATTGATCCGGCAACAAAACCTGAAGACCTGGCTCGTCCGGGACACATTTTTCCGTTAATCGCGAAGCAGGGGGGTGTGCTCAGAAGAGCTGGACATACAGAAGCGGCGGTTGATCTTGCCAGAATGGCCGGTCTGAAACCATCGGGAGTCCTTTGTGAGATAATGGATGAAGACGGCAGTATGGCTCGCGTGACTCAGCTAAAAAAATTCATCAAAAAACATAAATTAAAAATGATAACAATCGCGGATCTGATCGAATACAGGGGACAGAGAGAAAAACTTGTCCAGCGCCGGGTTGTTGTGGATATGCCGACCCGTTACGGAAAGTTTAAATTATACCTTTTTGAAAATATTCTTGATCTAAGCGAGCACCATGTCGCTCTTGTCAAAGGTGATGTGTCCAACGGAGATCCTGTACTTGTACGTGTGCATTCAGAATGTCTTACCGGTGATGTTTTCGGTTCAAAAAGATGCGACTGCGGTGATCAGCTCTCCACTGCTTTGAAGATGGTTGAGAAGGAAAACAGAGGGGTTGTTCTGTATATGCGTCAGGAAGGACGCGGGATCGGGCTGGTAAATAAACTACTGGCGTACGCGCTCCAGGAGGAAGGCAAAGATACCGTAGAGGCCAATGAAATGCTTGGATTTAAAGCGGATTTAAGAGATTACGGAATCGGCGCTCAAATATTAAAGGATTTAGGATTGTCAAAAATTCGGCTGATGACGAACAATCCGAAAAAGATTGTCGGGCTTAAAGGATATGATCTGGAAATTGTGGAACGTGTGCCGATAGAAATTTGCCCGAATGAAGTCAATGAACGGTATTTAAAGACAAAAAGAGATAAAATGGGGCATCTGTTCTTATCAAAAGAATGACCCTTGAGAAATTCAAATTGAAGAGATGTGGGAGGTGTAATGGCCAAACTAATAGAAGGCCATCTTTCGGCTAAGGGGAAAAAGTTTGCGTTAGTGGTAGGCCGGTTCAATGAATTTATTTCAAACAAATTACTCTCCGGAGCGACGGATTGCCTGATTCGTCATGGAGGGCTGGATAATGATCTCACTGTTGTCTGGGTACCCGGATCTTTTGAAATACCGGTTATTGCCAAACGATTAGCTGAATCCGATAAGTATGACGGTGTTATTTGTCTTGGCGCGGTTATTCGCGGCGCGACACCTCATTTTGATTATATTTCAGCTGAAGTATCCAAGGGAATCGCGAGCGTTTCACTTGAGACCGGAAAACCGGTTATTTTTGGAATTATTACGTCGGATTCAATCGAACAGGCTATTGAAAGAGCGGGCACAAAGGCTGGTAATAAGGGTTGGGATGCCGCGATGACGGCAATTGAAATGGTTGACCTTATGGGAAAATTATAATCGTTTCCGGAGAAGGTGGATGAAGTATTTAAGCCTGTTTTTTCTACTCATAACAGTGGCTTGGGCAGATGATTTGCGTGACTGGGAAACGATCACGAATATGAATGATGTGCGTGATCTTGCCATTGATCAGGAAATAGTTTGGGCGGCCACGACCGGAGGTGTTTATTCTTACGGCAAAACGGATAATCAGATCAGGCGGTTCACTAATGTTGATGGAATGTACTCTATTGACATGCGGGCGATTACACTGGATAATTATGGAAATGCAATCACCGGAGGTGAGGACGGAGTAATTCAGATTTATAATCAATCATCTGATCAATGGTCCCAGCTTTTCCAGATTAGCGGAAATGAAATTTCTGATATTCTAAGCAAGGAGGATACTCTTTGGGTTGCCGCCGGAAAAAGCGTCTCGGTTTTTTTGTGGAATGGTAGCATTTACAAATATAAAGATTCCTTTGTCAATTTTCCCATTCTCCCCGGCAAAACGACATCTCTGCAAATTTTTTCAGGCCGTGTCTGGCTTGGCACGGAAAGCGGTCTGCTGACAGCTCCTTCAGATTTCTCAAAAAATACCATAAATGACCCGGCATTGTGGAAAGTATTTAATACATCAAACGGTTTGAAATCAGATTACATTCACGACATGATAGTCTATGATGATAAGATATGGGTTGGTACAAACGCCGGGCTTGTTTCGCTGGATAGTTCCATGCAGCTCCATGAAGAAACCGCTTGGGGCGAGAATGCCGTCCATACTCTGGCTAAGTCTGATCAAAACATCTACGCCTCATATTTTGGCAGTTATTATTCGTATTCCGCGGGGAACGGCAGACAATTAATAGGCAGTTTCCAGAATATTATTTCAGCAATGCAAATGGATTCATCCGGTATAATCCGGATCGGCCTTCGATTCGGTGGTTTGTTTAGTACCGGTTGGGATAAACCTCTTTTACTGGATGGTCCGGTGAGCAACACGCTTCGTTATGTAATCACCGACAGCCGGGGTAATATCTGGGTCAGTACAGGTAAGTTCAAGTTGTACAGCGGTGAGGGGTTCTCTTTTTACAACGGCAACAGCTGGACAAGCGTGGATTTTACCGGTTCAGAGCTGGCGAGACTGGGGAACACTGATGTTATATATGAAGATCAGAACGGCAACATCTGGACTGGCACATGGGGTGGCGGAGTTGTTGTAATGAGGAATGAAGAATTACTGTTTTTTAATGATTATTATACGGATGGCTTTGTCAAAATCAATGCTGGTGACAGCACTTATGAGATGAGTATTCAGCCCATTCCTGCTGAATATCGCGGTTTTTTTAGTCCGGCGCAGGTAAGCGCACCCAATTATCAGGTGATTACAGCCATAAAAGAAGATCTGTCCGGGAATCTGTGGTTCGGCAATTATTATGCTTCCAATGGAAATATTCTGGCGGTGGCGCCGTACAGCGCAGATGGATTTGTCGATCTTAACAAAGAGAACTGGACGTATTTTGGAGCAGATGATGGAATTATTGCCGATGAGCAGGGCATTTCCTGTATTGAGTTTGATGATTTCGGCAGAGTTTGGTTTGGAACTTTGAATAATGGCGTTTATATACTGGATTACAATAATACTTTGAGAAATAAGAATGATGATCGGTTGTATAAACTAAATATTGATGATAATTTATACAGTAATTCTGTATTGTCTGTCGCGGCTGATAAAGACGGGATTGTATGGATCGGAACCACCGCCGGCCTCAATTCGTTTGACGGAGTCAACGTTTACAAGCATGTAGGCGACCTGGAAGGTTTGAGCGGACCGCTTGAAAATAGAATAAATTATATATTTGTAGACACGTACAATAATAAATGGTTCGCGACACAGGGTGGTTTGAGCATTTTGAAAGACGGCCGAAGCGCATGGGATTCAATGGCCTGGGTCGGCTATACAACTTTGAACAGTGGATTAGTCAACAATGACGTTCATGGGGTCTATGTTGACCCCGTCGATTCCCGGACGATAATTGCGACAGAACACGGTTTGTCGGTATTCAGGGGCAGTTTTGCTGAAATTCAGAATAGCTATAGCCAAATGAATGCCGGGCCAAATCCTTTTGTGATTGACGGCAGTAACCGGAATTTTGTAATAACGGAATTGAAGTATAGCAGCACGGTGAATATATACAATTTGAATGGCGTGCTGGTCCGTGAGCTGACAAGTCAGAATAATCAGGTTTTTGGCAGCAGAGCATCCTGGGACGGGCGGGATGAAAATGGAGATCCTGTTGCATCGGGTATATATTTCTATTTAGCTTACCATGAAGACGGAACATCAGCATCAGGAAAGATAGCTGTTATAAGAAAATAAACTATGGTTAAAAATCTTTATATTAAAAATTTTGCCCTGGTTGATGAAACTGAAGTCACATTTAAACCGGGGCTTAACATCATCACCGGTGAGACAGGGGCTGGGAAGTCAATTTTGGTCAATGCCCTGGGTCAGTTATGCGGCGACCGAAGCAGTTCCGACCTGATTCGCTCGGGTGAAAAAAAGGCTATTATAGAAGCAGAAATAGATATCGGTTCGGCTGCCAATTTTTTGGATTTGACCGGTGATTTTGATCCGGATAACAATCACAGATCGACTATTATTTTGAGAAAAGAGATTAATGCAAACGGGAGCGCGCGTATCTTCCTGAACGACACTCCGATCACCCTGAACAAGCTGAACGAGTTAAGTTCCCGCCTTATTGATCTTCACGGACAGCATCAACATCAGCGGCTGCTGCACCCGGAGAATCACATTGTATATCTTGATGATTTTGGCGGGCTGGAGCCCATGCTCAGAACGTTTCAGGATTATTTGCATGAATATAAAAAGGCGGTTACGGAACGTGATGATTTGACCGCAAAAAAAGCCAGCTCCGTTCAAATTCAGGATATGTACAGGTATCAGCTTGATGAATTAAGAAAAGCAGAACTCGACGGCGATGAAATTGAGAATCTTCGTACTGAATTAAAAATTCTGAGTCATGTGGAAGATCTGCATCAGTACGGGAGTGTTGTGACTGAAACGCTTTATGATGGCGACAGAAATGCCGGTCATTTGATCGTTCAGGCTGAGGAGAATCTTAAAAAAATCGCAAAGCTGGATCCTCAATTCGAAAATATCCTTGAATCATTGACCAATGCAAGGATAGCGATCGAAGATATCGGTAGTTTTAGCGCGCAGTATATCGCCGGTCTGGAATTCGATCCGGATCGTGCTGAATTCATACGGCAGAGAATAGCCCAGCTGGAATTTTTACTGAAAAAATACGGGAAAATTAATGTTCAGGACTTACTTGAACATCGTGAAGAAATCGCAAAGCTTCTAAATAATATGGATCACTTTGATGAAGAACTGGCGGAATGTGAGCGAAAAATTCTAAAATTGAAGGAAGTATTGATCGAGAAAGGGCTCGGCATCAGTAATGCCAGAAAATTAAAATCCGCAAACCTGGAAAATCAGATTACAGGTATATTAACAGAAATCGGTATGCCGCAGGCGCGTTTTCGTGTTCATCAGGTTTTTCATGAACATCTTGAAGGACAGTTTATAGTTGAAGGTAAGCGGGTTGTTCTAAATTCCCGCGGATTTGATCAGGTTTTGTTTGAGATTGCCTCAAACGCGGGGGAAGATTTTAAGCCTCTTCACAAAATCGCCTCCGGTGGCGAAATCTCAAGAATCATGCTCGCTCTTAAAACGATACTCGCGGAAATGGATCAGCTTCCGATTTTAATTTTTGATGAAATTGATAACGGTATATCCGGGAAAATTGCTCAGATCGTAGGGAAAAAAATGTCCGAACTGGCAAAATACCATCAAATTTTGTGCGTAACCCATCTTCCTCAAATTGCGGCGTTTGCGGATTCGCATTATAAGGTGGCAAAATCAGTTGAGGACAACAGGACATTTGTCGGTATAAGTTTGTTGAGTGAAGACAACCGGGAAAAGGAGATCGCGAATCTGCTTGGCGGGGAAATCATATCCAGTCACGCGCTCGAAAACGCGCGACATTTGATCCATGAGGCAAGAAATTATAAATAAGACAAAGTAGAATTTTATTCAATATTCAGGAGGAATAAGTTTAAAATCTTGATTTTATGAGGTTTGGGCTTTAATTTCTATTATAGTTGCAAAAAAAAGCTATTTTTAAGGAGGGTGCATGAATACATATAAATCAGATGAAAGAAACTGGTTTTTTGACAGTGACCGTAATGCACGTTTCTTTATCAAAATATTTAAATCAAAAAAACATCTTAAACACCGTCCCGGCGCTCTTCCTCCGGATGAAGTCAGAAAACTTGTAGAGAAGATTGGCAGTAACAAAAAGGTTAACATCAGAAGAGTTGAATACGATGGAACTCCTGAAGAGTCTCCGATTACAGTCCAGATTCTGGACATTCGGAATGAGTACTTTACCGGTAGGGTAGTCAATGTCGAGCGAAGCATCAAGCAGGACATGGATAATCGGCTGATTTACCTGAAGGGTGGAGGCGGCACAATTGATTTCAAATATAAAGACGGCGATATTATGAGTATCGAGGAAGATCTCGACGAACTCATCATCGATGAGAAGAAAAACGTTGATGAATTATTGCAAATTCTTGATGCGCTGGATTTGAATGAATCCATTTTAATAAGTTATTACGATAGAGAAAAGTCCGGTGTTATTAATGGCATGGGTAAATTAATATCCAAGGATGTTGAGCATAAAAACTTCAAAGTTGAACTGACATTAATCAACGATATAGAATTAGACAAGGTCAAGGTGGTTTCACTGGACCTTGAAACCGATTCGGTTTTAGACCTGGAAGTGGTTATATAACATAAAATCAGTCAACATTGTTAATCGAACATGATAAAGTTTTTACTATCCGCCTCAATTATCACTGCCAATCTATCCCGGAAGTATAGTGGGATGCCAGTGTATTAACTGGAAATTAAATTATTTTTGTTACATTCTGTCAATAATTGCATCAAAAAATGACAGGTGTGCTTACATTATATTTTAAGTTTTAAATTTAGGACCGTAAGGAGAAGCAAATGGTAAATAAAGATATGGTTGTTGAAACACTTAAAGAGATAAAATATCCGGGATTCAGCAGGGATATTGTGTCTTTTGGTATTATTAATGCGATTGAAATTAAAGACAATCTGATTACAGTAAAATTACTCATAAAATCTAAGGATACATCCGTAGGGAAGGATATCGAATCTGAGATTAAAAAGGTTTTTTCCGAAAAATACAAAGACTATACAGTAACTGTCCTACAGGAAAACCAGGAACCACCTCAATTCCATACTTCTGCTCAGCAAAAAACGACCTTCCTGCCATCCGTGAAGTATAAGGTTGCGGTTGCCAGCGGTAAAGGCGGGGTCGGGAAATCTACGGTGGCGGTTAACCTGGCTGTTGCTCTTGCGAAGGAAGGACTGTCTGTCGGTTTACTTGATGCGGACATTTACGGTCCTAGCATCCCGCTTATGTTCGGGGTGGAAGAACAGCCTTATTACGACGGGACGAAGATTTATCCGATCGAGAAATTCGGTGTACAGCTGATGTCGCTTGGTTTTCTCGTAGATAATAATGATGCAGTTATCTGGCGTGGCGCGCTTGTTCACAGAGCGTTACAGCAGTTAATGAATGATGTGGCCTGGCCGGAACTCGATGTCATGCTATTCGATATGCCTCCCGGAACGGGAGATGCCCAGTTGACCCTTTCTCAGTCCGTCGCGCTTGATGGAGCAGTCATTGTATCGACACCTCAGGATGTGGCGCTGCTCGATGCTGTTAAAGGCGTGCAAATGTTCAGGAAAGTGAATGTGCCGATACTCGGGATCATCGAAAATATGAGTTATTTTGTGTGTTCCAATTGCGGGGAAAGGACTGAAATCTTTTCTTATGGTGGCGTTAAAAAAGAATGTGAAAAACTCGGTACCCCGTTATTGGGTGAAATACCAATAGACGCGGCTATCCGCGCCGGTGGCGATGAGGGTGTACCGATCGTCGCAGGTGATAGCGAAAGCCCTCAGACAAAGGCGTTTATAGATATTGCCAGGAATGTAAAAGATCAGCTATTAAACAAATAACAGGGAAATATTCCCTTGTGAATTTTCGTGGTGGGGAGAATATCCCCACTTTTATATTTCTTCATACTTCACTTATCTCTGGCGTAATTCTTTAAAAATCAATATATTGGACTGGTTTTTGTGCGAATTGGAAAACTTGGCACATTCATTGCAATATTAACATCATAAAATTAATTTAATCTTCAGTGAAACGAGAGATGCTTATGCGAATTAAGATCACATTCAAGAATAAACGGTCCCGGACCTTTTTGCCTATCAACACAAACTATTATCTTGTAAAACTGATAAATCAGCTCACATTTGAGTATCGCCGGTATCTTAACTCATTGCTCCCGGGAATCGATGGAGAGCGCCCAAAGTTCGATATGTATACTTTCTCACAGTTAATCATACCGGAACGCGAGATTAAGGATTTTCAGATTGGTATCTTGTCGGGTGAATTTTACTGGTATATTTCTTCTCCCTATTATCAATTTCTCGGACTCATTGCCAAAGAACTACGGGACAGGGGGAAAATTAAAATAAAAAATGCCTGGTTTGATGTGGGGGGGATTGAATTCATTCCGTCACCCGAATTTAAAGAAGCGGAAGCGCAATTTACTTGTCTGTCACCGGTGGCGGTATATCGTCAGAGATTTAACAACAGACACAGGGCTATGTATCAATTCAACGGCGGATATTTACTGCCGGGAGAAGAAGAGTACCTTGATTACATTGAAAAAGATCTCATATATAAATATAACCTGATTAATAAACAGAAGAAGAGCAATATCAGGTTAAATCTTGAGTTTGACAGAGAATATATTCGAAGAAAGAATAATAGAATCACCAAAGTCATTACTCTCGAAAATTCAAAAGATGCGCCTGAGCAGATTCGGGGGATACTGGCACCAATTCATATTAAAGCCGACCCTGAAGTTTTGCAACTTATATATGATCTTGGTCTTGGACAGCTGAACGATCTAGGTTTCGGTATGCTGGAAACCGTCCATCCTTCCAGAGGCCGAAAAAACAGAACAATGGCCCCAATTAATGCTACCATAAATAATTGATAAGGTGTGCTAGTTCTTAATTCCTTCTTTTGGGGATTTGTTGTCCACCCGCCGGATAACAAATCCCCTTTTTTAATGATTAAATTTTCGAATGGATATAATTGCACTCTGTTCTTTTTCAGAATATTGTCAGCGCATGTTGAGAAATTTTCCCCTTTTGCTGCTGATTGTATCATTTTACCTGAAAAATGAACTTTAATTCCACACCTCATTATATTCTCTTTGCGCGTATCTAAAAATAAAATATTCTTGATTATGATGATTTTTTTGTGAAATTAATAAAGATGGCATATATTTCTGACGATACTTAAAAAATGTTTGCTCGTCAATAAAATCACTATTAACTGAATTTATTTGCATATGAAACGTTTTCTTGTTTTAGTTCTGTTTTTGCCATTTCTGATGCTGGTTTCATGCTCAGTCAGCCTTGAGATTTTCAGGATGAATGAACATAACCCGGATAAAACAATTGGTTCTGAAGGTGGCGGCGAATACCAGGCTGTTGAAGGAATGTCCTATATTCGCGGAGGGTGGTTTGATATGGGAAGCACGGAAAAAAGTAATGAATCTCCCGTGCATTCTGTATATCTTAATCCTTTTTATATGGACATCCATGAAGTCACTGTCTCGCAATTCAGAGAATATTGTATTGCCACAGGAAGCAAAATGCCCGTTCAGCCGGAATGGAATAAGGAGAATCACCCGGTAGTGAATGTAACCTGGGGACAAGCGAATAATTATGCCAAATGGGCGGGTAAAAGACTGCCTACAGAAGCGGAGTGGGAGTTTGCCGCCCGGGCAGCGGGAAATATTCGGGAAGATAATTCTGATAAAACAAGCCAATATCGTCGTAATTTTGGCAATGTTGCTGATGAAACGATGAAAAAAGTCAAATTTTTTTATCCTGTCGTTGAAGGATATTATGACGGATATATAAATTCAGCGCCGGTCGGTTCATTTGTACCGAATGGATTCGGAATATATGATATGATTGGTAATGTAACCGAATGGTGCGCTGATTGGTACGATGAAAAATATTTTCAGACATCTAATCAACAGAACCCAAATGGCGCCGATCAGGGAAGATATAAAGTTATCCGCGGATCATCATGGAATCGCAGCGGTGATTATTTAAGAGTGACATACCGGACCTGGTTTGATCCTAGCTGCCAATTTGATTTTCTCGGATTCCGTTGTGTAATGGATATGGATAGCTCCTTCCTGAGCAAAGAACTAGCGCATGCAGGCAAGCAGAACAAATAACAATGCTGACTTCCCGGTTGAATTACATTTTTCCGTATTGTATATTGTGATGAATCTTCATAATCAAATCAAAAATTTGATATTGGAAATGGATTTCGAATGCCATTAAACAACCCTCTTCCGATCGTTCCCCCACAATGTTATTTTAATTTAAAATGGTCAAATAATTACGGGAATCCCCTATGTTTACATCTCGTTTTATAAATTGGGTAAGTATATTCCTTATCTTAATATTCATATCTCTTGTTCAGGGAGAAGACTGGAGTTTTCTCAATGTAACACGAACCGGAGCATCTGAGTTTATTAAAATGCATCCCGAATATAATGGAAAGAATGTAGTAGTTATCATCTTAGATACAGGTGTGGATATGGGAGTTGCAGGTCTGAAAGAAACACCTGATGGGAATGTTAAAGTTATCGACGCGCAGGATTTTACCGGTGAAGGCGATGTTTTTCTGGAACAGGCTGATAAGGGTATTCAGGATAATGAAAGTTATTTAATACATCCGGATGGACACAGATTATACGGTTTTGAAAAATTAGAGGATCAACCGGTAGATTCCGTTTATTATGTTGGTGTGCTTGATGAAGAGCGATTCAAAAATACTGTCTTACCTGATATTAATAATAATGGTGAGACTGATCAGCAATTTGGAGTTCTTGTTATTAACGGATCAAACGGATGGCAGGCATATATTGATCTCGATGCAGACGGAAATATTGATGATGAGTTTCCCATAAGGAATTATAAGGAAAGTTATCAGTCATTTCAGTTTAAAGGGCGGGATTCTGAAAAATGGAAAAACCTTGCAACATTCGCGCTTAATATTTTTCCGGATGAGCTGCGGGTAAATTTTCATTACGACGGCTCCAGTCATGGAACACATGTGGCCGGGATTGCCACGGGTTATAAAATTAACGGCCAGGAAGGATTAAACGGTGTCGCGCCCGGTGCAAAAATAATAAGTCTGAAACTTGGTGATGGGACACTTGCCGGCGGATCCACTCGCACAGGAAGCATGATTAAAGCCTATGAGTACGGTGTGGAATTTGCCAAACACTATGATGGACCGGTAGTGTTTAATATGAGCTTCGGTATAGGATCTGAGATAGAAGGGCATGCCGATATGGAATATATCCTAAATGACCTTCTCAGGGAGAATGAAAAACTTCTGTTTTGCCTGAGCGCGGGAAACGAGGGACCGGGAATATCCACTATAGGACTCCCCGCGGCTGCAGAAAGGGTTTTGACGGTCGGAGCGCTGAACACAAAAGAGAGCGCGCGGGATGTGTACAGATCAGATTTGAAAGATGACAAGATATTCATATTCAGCTCACGTGGAGGAGAATTAAATAAGCCTGACCTCATTGCCCCCGGAGCCGCGTCGGCCACAGTCCCGCCATATTCGACATCTGAAAATAAATGGGGAACAAGCATGGCATCTCCTCAGGCCGCAGGCGCGGTGGCACTTATCATGTCAGCCGCATATCAGCAAAATCCTTCCATGGCGATAAACGGAGCGGCCATCAAAAAAGCCCTTAAAAATTCTGCTGATTTTCTTTCCAATTATACACCACTTGATCAGGGCAGTGGAGTAATTAATATACCAAAAGCATTCGATTATTATAAACGATACATGGAAAACCAGGCAGATTCACAGATTGATGGGTACGAAATCAGTACTGTATGCCCGTCAATTGAAGGAGAATCAGGGCCGGCAGCTTACTGGAGGACAGGAACATACATCCCGACGGATACGGATAAACAAAAGTTTTATATAAATCCCGTTTTTCCGGAACCCATGACAGCGGATGAACAAAACGATTTTTACAGGGCATTCAATCTGGTACCCGATCAGCCATGGATTAAAGTGAATCAAAAAAGTATATACATTAAAGGATCTCAGGCAGCGACAGTAGATGTGTATTTTGACAAAAGTCACTTACAAAAACCGGGATTGTATAGCGGCAGGATTAATGCTTACCGTAAGGGAGGGGCATTTAGTGGAAATAATCCCGTTAACAAAGAATTCGATTTATACTGCTCCATTGTGGTTCCATTAACTTTTGATGAGGATAATAATCATAGCTGGACTTCTCCGGAAATTAATATTGAATCCGGGAATGTTGAAAGGTTCTTTATCAAAATACCGCTTATGGCTTCCTCGGCGACGATAAATTTGGAGAATATCAATTCAAAATATGCAAATATTATCGGATATTTGTTTGATCCCGAAGGCCGGGAACAGAGCGAACACCTGCGTATTGATTCCAGAATAAGAGACGAACAAACACTTCGGCTTTCGGGCAGTTCGTTGGAACCCGGTATTTGGGAACTAGATTTATATGCCCCGTTTAGTAATGAAAAAAGTTCTTCTGTAAGGCTGGACATTGCTTTTTCAGGACTGGAATCTTTCCCCGAAACAATCTCATCTGTCAGTATCAGGAATGGAACCGATCCAACCGGAGAATTTGAAATTCTTAATCACTATAATCAAAAGGCGGAAGCGCGGATAAGCGGAAACCTAAGCGGGTATCAGAATGTTCAATATATCGAAAGAGAATCAGATAATTACATATATACTTTCAATGTGAACGACGATTATGAAAAAGTTGTTTTTGAATTGGCAATGGAACCCGAAGTATTTAATATGTTCACGGATTTTGCCATAAATATAAAAGACAATTCCGGAAAAGCGCTGGTTCAGGATGGTCTTAGTTATAGAAAAAATACAATTAAATTTGATCCGCCGGTCTCTGGCAGCTATACGCTCGAACTTATTCCGGCTTTTGCAGATAAAAATTCTAAAAACTGGAATATTGAGTTGAAAGAATCCTATTATTTTTTAACTAAAATCAAGCTATCCGGCGACCAGTATGATTTTTACCCTTTGCACAAAAAAAGCGTTAATTTTTCTATAAAGGGGACGATTCCCGTCGCGCCGGACGGATTCTACTTGTTTGGTGAAATCTGGATTGACAGTTATGGGAAAAAGCAATACAGGGATGTAATTCCGGTAAAACTATACACCGGGATTAATTAATCAATGTGAACATTGATAGTTCCCTGATCAACTATTACTGTAAAACAATTTAGAGAAATCGAAGGATCAGGTAATTTTAATCATTAGACAGATATTTTCAAATTCATACCGGGCCGGGGATTTTTTCTGATGGCAGAACTTATTTCAGTCAGTTTGCTGGGTGCGTTCCTATATTTAGATACCACAATCGCATTTCAGATGCTGGTTTCACAACCAATTATAGCCGGAACGATCATCGGATGGTTTTCAGGAAATATCGAACTCGGGCTGCACATTGGTTTTTTGCTTCAGCTTTTGTGGGTAGGAAATTTGCCGGTTGGAGCGGCATCCGTACCCGCGGGAAATATTGGCTCGATTGTAGCGGTGGCTATGGCGATCCTGCTTGATGAAAAATTTCCCGGGTATTCAAATTTGATCATCCTGCTTTCAGTTCTTTACGGGGTTGGACTAAGTTATCTCGGCTCCGAGATGGTAACCCTCATAAGAAACTGGAATGTAACTCTTTTAAATTATGCTTTCCGCAAAGCAGAAGAAGGTCAGTTGGGAATATTGTGGCGATTGAACTTATTGTCCTTGATCAGTAATGTAGCAATTTTTTTCGTCTTTATATTTATAACACTATATATAGGTTATAATTTATCAGGTAAATTTGTCAGTTCGGTCCCGGTAATCTTTAATGAATATGCAAAATATACTGAATGGGCTGTGCTGGGGGCCGGTGCAGGGCTTGTACTGCCGCTTTACAAAAGCAAGAACAGTCAGCTTGTTCTATTAATCGGCGGGATAATAGGCATGATCATTTTTTATCTAACTTAAGAAGTTTAGAATGCATGAGAAAAAACTAAAATATAGCGATTTTGTGTCAATGTTTTTCCGTTCCTTCTTTTTTCAGACGGCCTGGAATTTTAAAAGTCTGGTTTCCATCGGTTTCAGTTATGCAATGATTCCGGTCGCCAAACGTCTATATACGACCAAAGAAGAACATTCCGCGTTTTTAAAGAGGCATCTGGGATTTTTTAATTCACATCCTTATTTTGCATCTTTCGCGCTCGGCGCGATCGCGCGTCTTGAAGAAGATTCTGCCAATGACCCCTCAATAAAAATGGAGCCGATTGAAAAATTTAAAAACGCATTAATCGGTCCGCTGGGTGCGGTGGGAGATCAGTTGTTCTGGGGAATAATAAAGCCGACTTCTCTTGTCCTTGGGGCGGCCGGAATAATAATGATACGAAATTTGAAGGTTCAATTGCTTTTTCTTGTACTTTTACTTATTCTTTTTAATGTTCCGCATATATATGTAAGATTTTTTGGAATTATAAAAGGGTATCAACAAGGATATCAGTCCTATAAGCAGATAAAAATTGAACGATACGCATTGTTAAAGAATTTTTTTCTCATTCTTGGTACCACTGCAATAGGAGCTTTTATAGGATTCATTTCTATAAAAAATCTACATTCAGATCTTACCGGTTTGTTGGTGTTTGCTTCAAGCATCGGACTTGCAGTTTATCTGAGGAATAAAAAACTGGCGGTTTACAGTCCGATTTTACTACCTTTAGTTTTAGCATTAATGATAGGGATTATGGCGGTTATTGTATGATAGAAGAAATATTAAGGATAAAAAACAAAAATGGATTACACGCGCGGCCCGCAGCACATCTTGTCAAGGTCGCCGGAAAGTTTATATCTGAAATTAAAATTTTAAAAGACGGCCTGGAAGTGAATGGTAAAAGCATCATGGGAGTCATGATGCTTGCCGCGGAGACAGGCAGTGAATTAGTTCTGCAGATTGATGGAAATGATGAGTTGGAAGCCATGAAAGCAATCAAAGAATTAATCGATAAAAATTTTTATGAAGAATAATGGGAAAAAATCGTTAAAAAACCCCCGGACAGAAGTCGTGCTGGACGGATATGCAATTTCACCCGGAATCGCACTTGGGTATGTATATGTTTTCCGTCAGCCGTCGATCGATTTTGCTGGTCTCGATATCCGATCTGATGATATCAAAAGAGAAATCGATTTGTTCTCTGAAGCCAGGCAAAATGTGAAGGAGCAGCTTGAATCGGCCCGGATCAACAGCGAAAATCATTATGGAAAACAATTTTCGGATATTTTTGATAGCCAGAAAGCGTTTCTCGATGATCCCATCCTGATTAACGAAATCGAGGATGAAATTCGAAAAACCAGCCAGACATCCGTCAACGTAATCTCCAAAATTCTTTCACAGAAAAGTGAATATTTTATTAATCTGGAAAATATCTATTTTCGTGAACGCGCGTTTGATATAATCGATTTAAAACAAAAACTTCTTCATACGATTTTAGGGATTCATACCGAGTATCTTCTTTCATCTCCGTCAATTGTAATTGCAGAATCACTTTCGCCTTCAGACACGATTAATTTTAACAGAAATTTTTTACTTGGATTTCTTACGGATCAGGGTGGTAAGACATCGCATGCGGCAATTCTGGCGCGCAGCTTAAAAATACCCGCTGTTGTGAACAGGACGAATCTTTCAAAAATTTTATTAAATGATGATTATGTCATTATTGACGGTTTTGAAGGAAAAATTGTTCTGAATCCCGAAGAGAAGACAATAAAACATTACAAGCAGATGCAAAAAGAGCATAAACTATTTGAAGATGATTTGTTTAAACAGGTAAAAGAACCTTCAATAACTTTAGACAATGAAAAAATTAATCTACTGGCCAATATTGAATTCGATCATGAAATGGCTGATGTGAAACGGAACAGAGCCGATGGAGTGGGTCTCTTCAGGACAGAAGGAATGTATCTTGAAAATCAGAATAATCCGTCGGAAAAGATTCAATATAACATGTACAAAAAATTGGTGGAACATCTTTCTCCTCTGCCAGTAATAATACGAACGATCGATCTTGGCGGAGATAAGATTAAACCCGGATACGGACACGAAAATGAACTTAATCCTTTCCTCGGATGGAGAGCGATCAGATTTTGCCTCGACATGCCGGATGTATTTAAAACCCAGCTAAGAGCCTTGTTAAGAGCAAGCGCTTATGGGAATTTAAAAATTCTGCTGCCTATGGTATCTTGCGTTGATGAAATCCTGTTAACAAAAGAATTAATTAGTGAAGTTCAGCAGGAGTTGAGTCAAAAAGGGAAAACATTTAACAGGGATGTGCAAATAGGCATTATGATCGAAACCCCGTCTGCCGCCATAACAGCCAACATACTCGCAGAATATGTTGATTTCTTTAGTATCGGTACAAATGATCTGACACAGTATGTATTGGCGATAGACCGGACAAACGATAAAGTTGCCCGTTCCTGCAGCGCGTTTAATCCTGCGGTTGTAGAACTGATCGCAAAAACCGTGAAGGCCGCGAATAAACACCATATTGATGTTAGTTTATGCGGAGAACTTGGATCTGTTCCACAGGCTATTCCGCTTTTATTGGGTTTAGGATTAAGAAGTATCAGTGTGAATCCCCATATGCTTCCCGAAGTTAAGAAAATTGTGCGTTCGCTGGATACGGGAAAGTGCAATACTTTATACAGGGCTATAAAAAAATTACATACGGCAAGACAGATCGAAGCGAAATGTCAGGCTTTTCTTGAAGCCAATGTGCCGGATCTAAAATTTATAAAATAGGAGAAGTCAAACAATGTACTCAATCGACAAATCCGGATTCAAAAATTATTTGAACAACTTCTACAAGCAGATTCAGGAAAGCGGAGATTTATATCTAAAAGCGAATGTTTCACTCAAACCGGAGAAAATTCAGAATATATTATATCTTGGAATGGGTGGGTCAGCCATTGCCGGCGATATTTTGAATGATGTTCTTTTTGATAGTTTAAATATTCCTCTTCGTGTAACAAGGGGGTACTACGCTCCGAAATTTTGCGATTCGAATACGCTGGTCATAGCTGCTAGTTACTCAGGGAATACCGAGGAAACTCTCATGGCAATAGATAGTATTGCGGATTCCGGAGCACAGTTCGTCGTTATTACATCCGGTGGAAAATTAAAAGAAAAAGCAAATGAACAGAACTGGGGTTTAATTGAGATACCACAAGGGTATCCTCCCCGTCAGGCTCTTGGTTATATCTTCTTTCCTCTCTATCATATGTTAGGTAAAGAAGGATTTTTAGATAGTTACGATCCGGATTTAAGTCAGCTGGTGAAATTTGCAAAAGACACATCAAGAAGAAATGATTATGCAACAACGGATAGTCATATTCTTTCCAGGGAGCTGGCTCAGACCATTCACAGAAAGATTCCGATCATTTATTCCACGGCACCATACTTAAGCGCAATTTCAAGACGCTGGCAAAATCAGATGCAGGAAAATGGCAAATCATTGGCATTCTCAAACGTCCTCCCGGAGTTTAATCACAATGAAATAGTTGGATGGGAGCTTGAACAGCCTTGTGTCAAAGATTTTATCGTGATATTTGTAGAAAATGAAAATCCTTTGCCGCGCATCAAACAAAGAATTGAACTATCCAAAAAAATTATCAAAGATCGCGGGGTTGAGGTTGTAGATATATATTCCGACGGTGAAACGACCCTCGAAAAAGTGTTTTCCCTCATCATTCTGGGTGACTGGGTAAGTTATTATCTTGCTTTGGCTTACAAAAAATCACCGGATGATATCAAAAACATTGACTACCTGAAGAGCCAACTGGCAAAATTTGGGAATTAATTTCGGAAAAGGTTGGCTGGAATTATTATCAAAAATTAGCTATATTTAACAGCTAAACTTAATTCATATTGTAGTCGAAGGAGTGATTAATGGGGAAATATTTATTTTCATCCGAATCCGTGACCGAAGGCCATCCGGATAAGATAGCTGATCAGATATCGGATGCAGTGTTAGATGCGGTATTGGCTCAGGATCCGTTCGGAAGAGTCGCTTGTGAAACGTTTGTTACAACAGGATTAACACTAATCGGCGGTGAAATTACCACAGATTGTTATGTTGATATTCCGACGCTGGCGCGGGAAGTTATAAGAGATATAGGATATACAAACGCGAGTTATGGTTTTGATTACGAAACCTGCGCGGTTATGACATCAATCGATCAGCAATCCAATGATATTGCCATGGGTGTTGACAAAGCGGGTGCGGGTGATCAGGGAATGATGTTCGGATATGCCTGCAAAGAGACCCCTGAATATATGCCGATGCCGATTTCTTTGGCGCATAAAATTACGGCTAAGCTTGCGGAAGTCCGCAAGTCAGGTATCCTCCCATTTTTGAGACCGGATGGTAAATCACAGGTATCTGTTCGGTATCAGGATGGAATACCCGTCGGTGTTGAGAAGGTTGTCGTGTCCACTCAGCATGATCCTGATGTTTCAGCCGCAATACTAAGAGAGGCTGTCATCGAAGAAGTGATCAAAAAGGTAATTCCGGCGGAAATGCAAAAAACTGCTGATATCGAATATTTTATTAATCCAACAGGCCGGTTTGTGACCGGAGGACCGCAGGGAGATACTGGTCTAACAGGAAGAAAAATTATTGTTGATACATATGGCGGGATGTACAGCCATGGTGGTGGAGCTTTTAGCGGAAAGGATCCTACGAAAGTGGACCGGTCCGCATCATATTTTGCAAGATATGTTGCGAAAAATATCGTAGCTGCTGGTCTTGCCGAACGTTGCGGAATTCAGGTTGCATACGCCATTGGTGTTTCAAAGCCGGTTTCTTTGATGGTCGAAACATTCGGTACAGGTGTAATTGATGAAGAGAAAATCGAAAAAATTGTAAGCGAACTTTTTGATTTTACTCCAGCCGGTATTATTGAGACTCTCCAACTGAGACGACCAATCTATAGAAAAACTGCAGCATACGGACACTTCGGGAGAGAGTTGAAAGAATTTACCTGGGAAAAAACGGATCGTGTAAAAGATCTGCAAAACGCGAAATGATTATGAAGGCGGCAACTAAAATTGCCGCTTTTTTTTATTTTTCTAATGAACCCGAATACTGAACCTCTTAAGATCTCCTTCTTGATGTTTTATCGACCGCCGCGTCAACCGAACCTAAATAAGCAGGATCATAAAATTTGAGGATGTAAATTTTTTTAATCAGAGTAATTGTTGATTTCAATCATAATTCCCCTTCTGTTTAATGGATAAGTTTCAATCTTTACTGTTTGCTGACAGAGAAAGATGTTTAATCAATCACGCGGTACATCTAAAGCAGCTCAAACTTCCAAGCATGGGAGAATTTTTATGATGAATGCACTTCCGGTGGGCGATCGGGACAAAATATATTCCTTTCTGCTTAATCAGTCTTGCCAGGACAAAGTAAGAGAACAGCAAAAATCACGGCGATTGATTCTGGATGGATTCAGGGAAAATCTACCGATTTCCAAAAAATATCAGGAGCAAATAGACGCACTCGGGCAATTACTCAGTCCGGCGACTGAAGTTTTTATCCCGGGAGCCGTACAGCGGGAAATCTATTCGGCCGATACAGGTACGCATATGGTCCCCAGGCTTTTTAAGAAATGGCTGCTGAATGTGAAATGTTCGTTTATCATTCGCCCCGGGACCATTGAAGATACACGAATATTTGTTGAATGGGCTCATAATAACAATATCCACTATACAATCCGCGGAGCGGGAACATGGCCCTTTGGCGGAGCGGTGCCGATCAATGAAGACATCATTTTGGATTTGTCATATCTCGATTTCAAATACCTTGACAGGGAAAACGCGGTTTTCGGATTTAGCGCGGGTGTCATATTTCCTGATGCGCGGAATTACCTGAAAGAGAACGGATTCGCGCTGCGCCAGGAGATAACAAACAAGAACAGCGGCACGATAACGGGTTGGATTGCAACCGGGGGATTAGGTCTCGGAAGCTATAAATACGGGCACATAAGCCAGTCAATATTTTCCATTCTTGTTATAACACCACAGGGAGAACTCAGGGTTGTCGATTCTAATCAGGATGATTTTGACCATTATTTTGGGAGTGAAGGGCAAGTTGGGATCATTATCGGAGCAATACTCAGGGTAAGAAAAGAGAGTTATCTTTCCAAACCTTTTGCTTTTTCCTTTAAAGAGCCGGAAGATGCCGGCCAATTTATGCGAGTATTAAAGGAAAAAGAAATCAAACCCACATCTGTCATATATTTTGACAAATCATATATTGAAGAAACCTTCCGCATAGAGAAAGAACATTCGGAGAAGAGATCATCCGAAGCATTGCGTCGTAATGATCAGATCAGGCTTGCCGAAGCCAGGGAAGATTATGAGTATTTGCAGGAGATGGCTAACTTTGATCATATCGTCGTAATGCAGTTTGATGATAAAGAAGATTATCAGAAGGCGTTAAAAACAAGACTTTTTGCCGCCTCCGGACAAAAAATCAGATTTCATCAGCTCACCTATTTACAGGTATCTACCGTTCTTGCTCATAAATTATGGAATCACCGCTTCCTTCCTGTCCAGATGAAGCAAAAAGGGCCTTCCATGCTGGTGAGTGAAACAATTATTCCACTGGACGCATTTCTGTCCTACCAAAAAATGATCATGCAAATTCTGCAAAAACTTTTAAATATTGATTTAAAAACCGAAGCTCATTTGTTATCAAGCGGTGAGCTGCTTCTGCAATCATTAATCCTGGCCGATACAAGGACACTGAGACATAAACTTTATTTCGCGCTGGTCCCCTTGATGACGGAAGTCGCGGTTTATTTTGGCGCCCGGCCCTATGGAATTGGAATCTGGAATTTTCCTTTTTTCAAGAAGTGGAAACAGATCGCCGGAGAGAAATTTCATTCCCTGAGCAAACTAAAGTCAGAATCTGACAGACATGGACTGATTAACCGCGGAAAATTTATCAATACAAAAAACCAAAAATTAGCTTTCCGCGTATTTTCGAGACTGACGCCCATTTTTAATCACTGGATTGTAAACACATCCTATAAAAGACAGCAGGGTAAAAAATATGTTTTGTCATACCCGTTTGAAAGATTAGTATGGAATATCAGCAGCTCGGTTTTTCCCAAAATGGTACCGCCCGGACTAAAAGCTCATAAAAAACCGCTGGCTGAATTAATCGCTCCATGTGCCGAATGTGACAGTTGTGAGCGCGTTTGCCCAACTTCAGACGTTTTTGGCCTATATGGACCGGCTACCCCGATCACAAGGCGAAAAACGGCTTTAAGACTTGTTGAAGGTGAAGCCATCACAAAGGAAGAAGCGGCCGGTTTTTTAATTTGCACACGATGTGATAATTGTACTCATGTCTGTCCAACGGATATACCGCTGACAAAATTGTTTGATTTAGTGGAAGAAGATAACAGGTTTATCGAAGCCCTTGCGTTGAGTCATCAGGAGAAAAAAGAATTTATTGATCGCTTTTGGCAGGTAATGAAAGAAAGCCCTCTTTATACCGAGCATACTTTAGCTGAGCAAAAAGATGAAAAATCTCATCTGTCTCACGGATTAAAAATTCTTTATCCACGGGGATTTGAATACGGAAAATTATTTATTGATTCGACAACATGTATCCATTGCGGTATGTGTAGCGATGAAAATGCCTGCATGTATGGAGCCCGTGAGGGTAAACCGCGCCAGATACCGGAATTGTTAGACCTGAACTGCGCTTTGTGCAACGCGTGTGTCAATTATTGTCCACAAAACAAAGTCGCTCAGGAAGAACGGCAATATATGGACAGGCTGATATTTAACGCGCCCGATCTTGAAGAAAAAAAATACTGGGTGAAGGAGCAAAACAGGATCCATGACACTACAAAGGTCCACCGCTCAAATCAGTTGACTGAAATGGCGGATCGTTATGTCACCGAAGATATTATCATGGAAATTGATAAAGAAGCATCTAACGGGCAAATTCCTGTATCCGGGATGGGACAGGGAGACAGGCATATGGGCATCGGATTTGATGCTGAGCGATTCGCGCATTTTCATATCGTAGGCCCCGCGCAAAACAGATTGCATGAGGGGGATCCGGATGAGGAGCTTTCGATAATTCTGGGAAAGAGAGACAGTTACTGCAGATTTGACGAACAGGGTAACCTGCTTAATGAACCTTATCCAACGATTAAACTCATGAGTCCTATTCTGTATAACACGGTCAGTCTGGAAAGTAACGGCCGGGTCGAACTGGCTCTGATCAAAGTTTCGGAAAAGCAGAAAACACTGGTGGCGATCGAACTCGAAAGACTTCTGGAAAATTATAATTTTATCATCAAAGAGGGAGAATATGAACATCTGCCGCAGGTTATTATGCCGCGGGTCGATCATGAACTAATCCATCGGCTGATTGTCAATCCTCGTACAAACCGGGAGTTTTTGACGGATTTATGGCAGATGCCTGTTTTCGAAGTCGAATATCATCCAAATATTGAAAGGACGCTCAGTTATATACGGGAATCGGTTAAAGCGGGTAATAAACAAGCGCCGTTGATAAGCGGGTATGTTGAGATTTCCGAGTATGACCTGATAGGATCGCTGAGCCCGGTGGGAAAAGTCAAAGAGAAGGTGAACCATCTGCTGGATCAGGGAATTGATATTCTGCATATTCACGGAATGCGGAATAAGGATGAATATTTTGTTACGTCCGGTGCCGTAAGGGCGCTTCATCATTATCTGATGCGGATCGGCCGCAGACATGAATTAAGTATCATCGCATCCGGTGGGATTCGTCTCGCATCTGACTCTCAAAAAACAATTCAGCGCGGAGCTGAAGGTACGATGATAGATTTCGCCGCTTTGCTCGCGCTTGATCCGACTTCTTATAAAGCCATAGTTGAAGAAAAGACCACCACTGAAAAGCTGCTCAGTCTTGATATTGATGAGGCGGTTAAAAGATTGAATAATCAGGCTGAGTCAAGAAAAGTACAGATCCTTGAAGTATTAGGGGCATCCGGTTTTAAAGATATCAAGAAAACGGTTGGTGAAGAAGGACGGTTGATTGATTTCCATCAGCTCGAAAACCGGCTTCAACGAGATGTTTTTGAGAATGATTCACTGATTGCGGTATATGAGAAATTAAACGGGGATATTATAGCAGGTGAATTCATTGACAATAAATACGTCAGAACATATATGGATCTGAAACAGAAAATCAAACCCCTTAGCTCACCGCACAATTTTTACCGGTTGGGAGATACAAATCAAACTCTTTACAAAAGGGATTATGTGTGGCCCGGATCTCTTATAGAATCGCTGGGGAAAATGGCTGCGGGTGATCTTTCTATGCTGGATTTCACGAATATTAAACCGACCGGTTTGTTGGGTGACGGTTTTGATGTCATGAAAATCCTCTATAACAAAGATCCGATGGATATCCCGGATTCAGCGCTGGATGGAGTCAGAACGGCTTTGACTTTGGATAAGGATCTTGTATTGGAAGCTCCCTGGATGTTTGGAGGAAAATCCGTCGGTTCGATCGGGCTTGATACATGGAGAGCCCATGTCACGGCTGCTCGGGAACTTGGAATTCAGTATGATACCGGTGAAGGGGGGTATCCTACAAGCTTCTTCCTTAATTCGAAGGGTGAGCCGATTTTCTTTTCAGAAAATGTCATCCAGCTTATCCGCCCGCTGTTTGTGAGCGGAGAGCAATATACGGTTGATGAGATCAGATCAATCCTGCACTCAAAAGGTATAACAGAAGACTCCAGTCCGACTGTCTTTGAACAGATCAAACACTATCCTTCATTAAAGCCGTTTCATTTTATGGTTGTTGTTGATAAGGATGACGAGCCATTTGTTTCGACAGAGATGAAAACAGGATTATTTGGTGTCACTAAAGAAACGATCCGGAAAGCCCGAAGAGTGGTCATCGCTTACAGCCAGGGAGCAAAAATGGGTATCGGCGGACATATTTTGGCTAAGAAGGTAAACAAGCTTGTTTCCTATCTGCGCGGGATTGAAGGCGTTGAGAAAATCAACGTGGAAAAGATTGAAGGACTTTTCGGGCAGTTGAATAAGATAATTAAGAAGGAAAATCACCCGCTCCGGAATATCGCCCAATCCGGATTGAAAATTCTCGATGAAGCACAGGAACTGAAGACGGTTACCGAAAATTTGAAAGAATTACTTTTTGAGATTCAGGAAGCGGTGTACCGTTTGCATAAAGAAAAGGTATTGGATGATATAGATTTTGAAAATCTTATCGGACTTTGTGAATCGGTAATAAATTATTCCTACTCAAGTATCATATCACCCTTCCCGTTTCACAACTGTTATTCGATAGAAGATGTAAAAGCATTTGTTGATGTGGTACATATGATAAACCCGGAGGCGGTTATTTCGGTGAAAGTTTCACCGTCGATCGACATTGAATTCATCGCGACAGGTCTGGGAAGGATCGCCAAAGACAATACGGATGAGATCATAAAAACCAGGTTTGGTGAAATTAATCCCGAAGACTACACAGATGAGATGAAACAATATGCCAGTAAATTCGGGATGAAAATTGAAATATGGCTTGACGGGCCTAGAGGGGGGACGGGCGCCTCTCCGAATATCATCAAGGGACAGATGGGAATGCATATTGAATACGCGATACCCCTTATTCACTCCAGGCTTGTCAAGGATGGATTGAGAAACCATGTAAAATTTATGGTGTCCGGCGGTATCCGTACTTATGAAGACGTAATAAAGTCAGTTGCCCTGGGAGCGGATGGTATTATTTGGGGTACGGCCCCGCTTGTTGCAATCGGCTGTGACAGAAACAGGAATTGTCATGACGGTTGTTCAAGAGGTATTGCCACAAGTAACCTGACCATGCAGAAACTCCGGGATGTAGAAAAAAACACCATCCAGATGATCAATGCTTTTACTATGATGCAAATGCACGTTATCAGGGGAATCGCCGCTCTTGGATTCAAAGATATCCGTGAATTGCGGGGCCGGTTTGATAAATTGCACTGGATCGGACTCAAGGAACGGGTGGATCATCGCTTTCGGATTAACAAAGAAATTCAAAATGAAATCGAATTGGATCAAAAGCTGTTTGTTGAGCAGACAGAACATGCCGCGGGACAAAGCAATTGCGGTGTCGCGGCGATCAACGGATCATTGCCTGTCCCGGGATACATTCTTGACAGCGCGTTGAACGCCATGCGCAACCGCGGGATGGACGGAGTCGGAGTGGCAAAGTCGCTGTGTTTCCCGGAGCATCAGAATGAATACGGCTATAGTATAATGGTAAAAGGAGTATTACAAAAAGAAATTGAATCAAATTTAGCTCTTCAGTGGAAGGCTGAAGGACGTTCTTTTGATGAAATTTTTCTTAGGAAAGAAGCGCGCAGTCTTACCCTTTATCTCAGGGAAGAATTAATGCACAAAATTAAAACTGTTTTTCTGGATCCTTACTTTGAGTTTTTTGGAGAAACTAATGTGCAAAAAACGCGGGACCGGTATAAACAGGACGAAAAAGGTGATGAGATTGACTACAGGGAGTTTGGTAATGAAAATACCGATCCGGGTGATATATTCAGATATTTCGCGCGGGTAAAGAAGGATGTTATTTACAAATATGTGGAAGATACGCTGCTCAAATATGACTGGTCTCATTTCCTGATACATCAGTTTCCCAATGTGACAAGAGATAATTACAAAGATCAGCCCGATTTTCTTCAAAAGGCTGAAGATCTGTACGTGTTTGATCATTCTATAAATTTGTCACGCATTCTTTACACTTCGATTGTCGACGCGGACAAATTGATCGAGTTTGCAGGAACACGCAAGATGGCGTTAGATATAAAAAATATAAATCAGTCGGAGTACGAAAAATTGAGTATTGATCTTCTGACGTTACTCAGAGATTTTATCTCGGAATATTCTTTTGAACGCAATAAGCATATGTATCAGGCAAGGGAATTTAAAATCGCGGCGGTCATGTCCTGCGGGAAAAATTTTGCAACCTGGAAAACGGCGGGACGGGTGATCCCGTGGGAGACTCCTGACGCGCCCAATAATATCATACATGTGAGGCTTGCAACCGGATCTGTGGTTGAGCAGATGAATGCTCATCCTTTTACAAAACTGCATACCGCATTGACCCATAACGGTGAAACGACAAATTATGAAGCGCTCCGGCAGCGTGTGGAACAATTTGGTCTGTCGCCACTCGCCTCGACCGATACGGACGTTGCCGCGCTGAAATTTCATCTGATCGGTGATGAATGGGCTTACCCTGACTGGGCAATGTTCGAAAGCTTTTCACCAACAACAGGGGATGACTTAAAATTGATCGATCCTGCTTTGAAACCAAAGCTGGAACAGATTCAGCGGGTGGAGTTCGCCAGTTCACCGGACGGGCCCTATCAGTATCTTTGTCTTCGTCATGATCCGCAAAATAAAGTAACGGAACGGGTCGACTTAAAAGATCCTGCCGATCTTCGCCCCAATGTCAGCGCGTTCTGGAAAGAGGGAGACCGTGTTTTTAGCATGATTGCATCTGAAGAGCAGGCGCTAAAGAAAATGATGGAATTACTGGATAAAGATGGATTAATCGACGGGGCTATGCCTGATAAAGTACTGGTAAGTTCAGGCATGATCAGCCGCTACCATTTTGATGATAAAAACAAGATTACAGGATTCGAATTTTTTGACAGATACGGCAAGGAAATCATCATCGAATCCACCGGAAAACATTACAGCATCAGGCGCGCGAAACTGGTTGAACCGCCTGATGTCGCCACCTTTGAAGGTTGGGAAAATGATTTCAGGGCGTTTTTTAGAAAAAATCTATCGTTAATCACGTTCAATGATCTGGGCTGGCTGCTGAATAAATTAGTTGCCGAAACAGAAGATAATTCATCATTTTTTAAAAAACTTGAAATTCTGACCTGGCTGCGGGATGCAACCAGAACACTAAATCCGGGTGAGAAGGCTCAAAGTTCATTGATTGATACGGTACAATATTTTATTGATCAGCTTCTTGACCGGTCTAATGAACCGCAATTTACAAATTTTGTTCATGTCAGCCGTGAGGAGGCCGGATCGTTCAATATCACACCCGGTGAGAACCACGTCATGGTTATAGACGCCGGTCGTTTCTTACCCGAGGGCTCGGATCCGGTGCTCTCACTCGCGGCGTTTTTGAACAGAGCTTATGATATGGGCTGGAGGAAATATCTTATACACCGGGCAACCGGGCAAAGACTGATTTCGACGGCTGTAATGGGCAGTGGTGACACGGATGATGTCATCATGGATGTGTACGGATCCGCGGGTGAGTATTTCGGAGCATTTATGCAGGGCGGAACGATCCGGCTTCATGGGAATGCTCAAAACTTCTGCGCAATGGGTA
Organism: Calditrichaceae bacterium; assembly: GCA_050178385.1. Classification (GTDB taxonomy): domain Bacteria; phylum Calditrichota; class Calditrichia; order Calditrichales; family JBFXGD01; genus JBFXGD01. The sequence continues at coordinate 13,733 of JBFXGD010000008.1, read as the reverse complement.
TGCATCACGGGAATCTATATGTATATGGAAATGCAGGCAAGGTATGCGGATACGCTTCCAAAGGGGGAAAGGTATTCATCATGGGGAATGTGGTTGATCGCTGCTGGACAAATTCTGTAAACGATACGCGGTGTCAGGATCTTGAAGTATTGATCCTGGGTTCAGCCACAAAATATGCCGGTGAATCACTAATGGGGGGCAACTTTTTCTTTGGAGGTATGCACTTTAACAGCAGGGGGCAATTGTGTCTGAATGAGAGACCATATCTCGGGACAAAAATGCTTGGTGGCGCTTCCCGGGGGAATTTTGTCTTTTTTGATCCCAAAAACAGGTTAATGGAAGCTCAGTACACGCATGGAAAGGTCAAAGAGTTTACTGACGTTGAATGGAAATACTATCTTGAGAAAATCAGAGGAGTTTTCGAGCTATCAAATATAGCGCTGTTCAAAAAAAATGGTTCGGAATTTATCAATGTGGATGGTGAAATGATTGAAATTTGCCGTGAAGTTTTTAAGCTAATTGTTCCAAAGGGTGGATTAAAAGGATACGAATCACATTAGCACAGAAACCGGCGAAAACCTGTGATTATGACAGTCAGAAAAGTTGATGAAAAAAGGTTGGGATAATATCAGGGTTACAGAATATCAAAATTGAATTTAATTGGCTGATAATTATTAATGTCATTGGTTTAATAGTTGTTCCATCGAAGTCAGGAGTGTCTCGTATTCCAGTTGAGCCTGTTCCCATTTAATTTCCAAACCGGGCATTTCATCCGAAATCCGGTTATATTCAACCTGAAGAGTTGCGGCCAGATCGGCATTCTGATAGGTAGACGGGTCAGCAAGCTGAATTTCAAGTTCTGATTGTCGTTTTGTTAATATGTCTATCTTTTCTTCCAGTCGGGATATTTCCTTCTTGAGTCTGTTTCGTTCCTTACTCACATTCTGTCTGGCTTCAGCTTCAATCCGTTTCTGTTCTTTTGATTTCTTTGCAGCAGGTTTCCCGGAATCATCCGGCCTCACTGTTTCCGACGCAGGTGCATTGTAAGATATTTCTTCTCTTCTAGAGAGATATTCAGAATAATTACCTAAATATTCCGTGAGTTTACCATCCCTAAGTTCGATCACGCGGTTCACAAGCTTGTCCAGGAAATAACGGTCATGGGATATCAGTAACAATGTTCCGTCGTAATCTGTTAATGCTACTTCAAGGGCTTCCTTTGATTTCAAATCGAGATGGTTTGTGGGTTCATCCATGATCAGGAAATTACTGGGTGACAGTAAAATTTTGGCCAGGGAGACTCTGGCTTTTTCACCACCGGAAAGTACACCGATCTTTTTTTCAATATCGCCGCCACTGAACTGAAATACTCCCAAAATATCCCTTAATTTTGGCTGGAACGAACGCGCGGCAGCGGATGCCACTTCATCGTAAATAGTGTTATCCAGATTTAAAGTATCCACCTGGTGCTGCGCATAATATCCGGTCTGAACGCGCTCACCAAGATTGAGCGTTCCGGAAATCGGTTTTAATTGTTCGGTGATCAGCCGGGTCAAGGTGGTTTTACCGGCGCCGTTAACACCGACAAGGGCTACTTTTTCACCTCGAATGATATTAAGATTCAGATTGCGAAGTACCCATTCCGTATCATACCGGAAATCCAGATCACTTATTTGCAGGACTTCCCGGTAACTCACCACATCCGCTTTGATTTTAAAATGGATGGATTTGGTTTCTTTTGGAATTTCGATTTCTTCTAATTTTTCCAGCCTCTTTACGCGGCTTTGGACCTGAGCGGCCTTGGTAGCTTTATAGCGGAACCGGTCTATGAATTTTTGCAGCCGTTCCCGTTCATCTTTCTGCTCTTCCCATTTCTTCAGAAGCTGCTCATGAATTAAGGCCTTCTTTTTTTCATAGAAACGGTAATTACCCGCATAATGCGTCAGTATTCCGCGTTCCACTTCAGCGATTTCCTGAGCCAGGCGGTCAAGAAAAAACCGGTCGTGCGAGACAATAATCATGCTTCCGGGAAAGCTCCTTAGATAAATTTCAAGCCACTCGAGCGATTCCAGATCAAGGTGATTTGTAGGCTCATCAAGAAGTAAAAGATCAGGCTGCTGGATAAGGATACGGGCGAGATAGCCACGCATTCGCCAGCCGCCGCTGAAGTCGGAAACAGGCCGGTGAAAATCGGTCTGCTTAAATCCCAGACCGACTAATATTTTTTTTGCAAGAGATTCAAGTTCATACCCACCCAGGACTGAATAACTGGATTCCAGATCTCCGAGTCTTTCGAGTATGGATGTCTGATCTTCACCGCCGAATTCAAGCCGTGAATGGATCGAGTTCATTTCATCTTCGATGTCGATGATTTCCTGATGGCCTTCGAGGACCAGACTTAGAATGGAACCGGTATCAACAGAGATCTCCTCCTGAGGCAGATAGCCGATTTTATAGGTTCTCGGTTTAATAATGTTTCCGCGCGATGTCTCAAGTTCACCATTTAAAATTCGCAGAAGTGTCGTTTTGCCCGCGCCGTTTGGTCCGATCAGGGCCACGCGTAAACCGGGATTTATAATCCAGGATATCTCTTTAAGCAAGTCCCGTTCACCGATTGAATAACTCAGATTCTGAATCTGTAACATATATATTTCTTGATATTATTATTAATAATTAATTTTGTTGCACAATTAATCGCTAAAATTATAAAATAACTATGATGTTTCCAAATTTTGAGTTACGAATCACGCAGTAATTATTGAAGACGGTCTTTTATATACCGCAAATCATACATTATATTGTCTGATAAAAATTGGACTGAATCCATCTATCCGCATTATCGACGATCGAATTGAAAATTTCATCTTGTGAACGACCTGTTCTTTTAGGGACGGAAAAGGAATGATTCCCTTCTTTAACAGGAATCAACTTGGCTGACGGTCCGATGCGTTTCGAAACATTGGTCATAAGATCATAATTACAGAGAGCGTCTTTCGTACCCTGGATAAACAGCATGGGTAAATTTTGGTCATAGAGGTGTTCATCCCTGAGTTTTTCAGGATGTCCGGCCGGATGAAGAGGATATCCTAAAAAAAGCAATCCCGAAATATTCATGGATGGACTCAGATATGATGCAATGCGTCCCCCCATAGATTTTCCACCAATGATTAATTTACCATTGGTGCGAGACGATTCCATAAAAAAAGAAATCGCTTTTTGGTAGGTATCCATAAGAACCGGTTGCCGGTCCGGCGCTTTCCTGCCCAGATCTTTATACAGGAAATTAAAACGAAGAAATGAATATCCCTTTCCGGCAAAATATTCATGAATCGCGGAAAGCAATTCACCGCGCATATCACCACCGGCGCCATGCGCCAAAATAATTCCCGGTTTATGTTCCGATCCCGGTGTGAATAATCCGGTGGTAGACCGCTGCTCGTCTATTTTAATTTTTATGGTTTCCCACATTTTACAGTCCGCGCCAATCAGGATAAAATTTCATCCGCGTGGAGTAAATCAGAAAATTGTTCATTTTTTATCGAGTCCGCGTTTTTTCTGGCATTGGCAAGGGCGCTCACGATGTAGCGGTTTGCGATAAAAACTTTTTTGGGATCAATTTCAGCTTCATCGAGAACCAGATATCCTATAAAAGTGTAACTGTACAATTCAACCAGCTCCTTAGCGGCGACATCCTGATAATATTTATCATTTTTATCGGTTACATATTTAAGGCTTTCCAGGAAGATTTCACGTATCTGTTTCAAATAATCGGCAAGTCGGGTTAAATTTCCCTTAAAAGATTTTTGTTCCTTAGCGGAGAAATAATCGACTAGTATATCATTGATGACGCCGCCCGTAGCCGCGACGATCTGCAGCTGGGATGTACCCTCATAGATATTGGTAATCCTGGCGTCACGTACAAGTCTTTCAACGCTAAATTCCCTCATATAACCGGCGCCGCCGTGAATTTGAAGTGAATCATAAGCAATCTTATTCGCTGCTTCCGAAAGGACATATTTTGTAATCGGCGTGAGCAGGGCCGCAATTTTGGAGGCATCTTTAAAACGGGTGGATTCCTCAGCAAAAGGTTTTCCCTCCGTTTTTAGATGTTCGATATGCTCCTCGAGTTTATTCCGCAGATCGACCCATTTGGATGTCGCGTAAAGCAGGGAGCGGTTCGTTTCAAGCGAAACACGCATATCAATCAGCATATTTGTCACGACCGGAATATTATAAATGGCCTGACCAAATTGCTCCCGGGCGCGGGCATATTTCAAAGCCTCTTCATAGGCAGCCTGCGAAATCCCCAATGCCTGCGCGGCGACTCCAAGCCGCGCGCCGTTCATCAGATCCATCACATATTTAATCAAACCAAATTTTCTTTTACCTATTAATTGCGCGGGTGTGTCATTAAACTGCAGCTCACATGTGGGAGAACCATGGATGCCCAGTTTATGCTCAATGCGCCTGACTTTAACGTTTTTACCGCCGTAACAAACAAAAAGACTTAATCCGCGTCCGTCTTTGGTGGCGGGTTCTGAACGGGCCAGGACAAGAAGGATGTCGCCACCGCCGTTCGTGATGAATCGTTTTACTCCCCTCAGAAACCAGTTTCCATTTTCATCCTGATATGCCTGCAGTTTTACCGCCTGCAGATCAGATCCCGCATCAGGCTCAGTCAGCACCATGGCTCCCGTGCTCTTGCCGCTGGAGAATTGCGGAAGAAATTCCTTTTTTTGATCGTCATCGCCAAATTTGTTGATAGTCTCGGATATATCCTGAAGTCCAAACAAATTCATTAATGAAGCATCCGCCCGGGAAATCATCTCAATAGCCATGATATAAATGATAGTAGGAAAATTCAAGCCGCCATACTCACGCGGCAGTGTGACACCCATCAGTTCGGCTTTCGAAAGTTGATCAAGCGCTTCCTGTGTCCCCTTTGCATAAAACACCCGCCCGTCAACTATCTGCGCTTCATCGATGTCAACTTCCGCGGCGCGCGGAGCGACGAAATTACCGGCGATATCACCGACGATTTCCAATATTTTTTTATAATTATCTATCGCGTCCTGATAGTCTTTCGGCGCATAATTATATTCTTTTGCCTGTTCAAAATTGTTTTCGGTGATCGCGACAATTTCTTCGATATCTAAATTGTCAAATTGAAAGAGCAAATCAGTGTTTTCGGAAAAAAAATTAGGCATGATATCCTCTATTTTAATTTATGCTTATAAGCATCGATAAACATTGGAATAACCTGGGCGGCATCTCCGACAATACCGTAATGACAGATGTCAAATATCGGCGCTTCAGGATCTGTGTTAATCGCGATTATTTTATTGGATTCCTGCATACCGGCCCGGTGTTGAATAGCGCCTGATATGCCGCATGCGATGTACAGTTTTGGTCTTACGGTGACACCGGTCTGTCCGACCTGTCTTTCAGGATGAATGAAACCGGCATCCACAGCAGCCCGGCTGCCCGCGACTTCGCCTCCGAGAACATTGGCCAGATCGTGTATCAGTTTAAATTGATCTTTGGAACCAATCCCGTATCCGCCCGCAACTATAATCGGAGCCGCTTTCAGATTAATTTTGTTTTCTTCATGATGTCTTTCAATAATGCTGATCATTTCATCGATATCTGAGGGTCTGTATTCAATATTTACAATACGGCCATTAACCGCTTTATCCAGCGGAGACATCTCCATCACACCTTCGCGGACGGTGGCCATCTGAACTTCTGTGTCGGGAGTTATGATGGTCGCGATAATATTTCCGCCAAAAGCGGGACGAATCTGAAGCAGCAGGTCCTTAAACTCATTTCTGAGATACGTGACATCTGATATTTGAAGGTCGGTACAATCAGCGGTCAGACCGCTTTTGGTGAATGATGCGACGCGCGGGGCAAGGTCCCTTCCTATAAATGTCGCTCCAAACAACACGATCCTTGGCTTATGTTCATCAATAAGTCCGCTCATGATTCTGCTGTATGGCATAGTTTTGTAATCCCGTAGACCGGGATGATCAACAAGAAGGACTTCTTTCGCGCCGTACTTAAAACATTCTTTGGCGACATTTTCCATTTTTTCGCCGATGACTACAGATTTCAGGGTCCCTTTTAACCGGTCCGCGAGTTTTCTGCCTTTGGACAGCAGTTCAAAGCTTACATCAGCCGGCTTACCCGAACGCTGCTCTACAAATACCCAGACTTCGTTTGATTTGTTCATAAGTCAAACCTTTATCCCAAAATATGATCTTCCATTAATTTGTCAACCAGGAGGTTCATGCCGTCTTTAGTCGGATCAATCTTTTCATGTGTTCCTCCTCCGAGAACAACCGATTCCACCTTATGCACTTTTGTTGGTGAACCGTTTAATCCGCAACGATCAGGTTCCACATCAAGGTCATCAATTGTCAGAGTCGGAATGTATAATTTTTCGTTAATATATTCTTCTTTAAGGCCATCAATATAAAGCAGGGAGTTGGACTCAGTCATTTTCTCCAACTCCATAAGCGAACGGGCGTTTTTAAAAGCCATCACTCGTCTGGCTTTAAAAGGACGGGGCTGAGCGGCATCTTTAATTACAGTAATCAGAACCGGGGTTTTGCTTTCAAGTATTTCATAGCCCCCATCAATTTTTCTCTTTACAGTAATCTTGTTTTTCATAAGATCAATAATTTCCTCAGCATAGGTAATCTGCGGTATTCCCAGTTTCTCCGCTGTCTGCGGCCCTACCTGCGCGGTATCCCCGTCGATCGCCTGCCTTCCCGCGAAAATAAAATCATAATTCCCGATTTTTTTCACGGCTTCACTCAGAACATAGGATGTTGCCAGTGTATCCGCTCCGGCGAATTTTCGATCGCTGATCAAATACACCTCATCGGCGCCCATATAAAGACATTCGCGCAGAAGTTCTGAGGCTTTTGGCGGACCCATTGAAATCGCTGTTACTTTGCCGCCGAATCTATCACGCAATTGAAGGGCTAATTCCAAAGCGACCTTGTCTTCGGGGTTGAAGATAGCGGGCAGTTTGGCTCGATTAACAGTCCCGTCAGGCTTCATAACCTGCCCGGAAATATTAGCTGTATCTGGTACCTGCTTGACTAATACAATGGAATGATAACTCATAACAATCCTTATTTTGATACGGATTAAGGAAATTGAATATTATGTGTAAAATAATTTAAAGAAATTGGATTTATTTTACAACTTCATAATTTATTGGAAATAAAAAAAGCCCGGTCTCACAACTGATCCGGGCTTTTTTTAAAACATTTTATGCATTTATTTTTGTGTGAAAGTTGAATGGTAAGCAGAAATCATTTCTCCGCCGTCCACGTTGAAAATGTTGCCGGTTGCCCATAATTCATCGGATGTCACCAATGATGAAATGAATTTTGCGACATCCACCGGCTGGGTCAGCCTTTTAAACGGAATTTGACTGAGAGCCAGATCAATCATCGTTTCATGTCCTGGAATCTTTCTTAAGGCTGGAGTATAAGTGACACCGGCGCGGATGGCATTCGCTGTCATCCCAAATGGCGCGAGTTCGAGTGCCAGCTGACGAATATGGGACTCGAGAGCGGCTTTTGCGGCGGACACTGCGCCGTAGAATGGAATCACTCTGCTGGATCCGGAACTTGTCATGGCAAAAATTTTTGTGCCTTTTGCAAGAAGATCACCGTGAAATAAATCCTGTGTCCAGTAAACAAGGCTATTAGCCATCACGTTTAATGTCATTTCCATCTGTTTTTGGGTAAGTCGGTCTTTTGGATTGTTATGAATGAACGGCGCCAAGGATCCGAAGGCGAGAGAGTGCAGCAGAACCTTTATTTTTTTATCCGAACCGGTTTCCGAAAAATGTGACTGAATGGATTGGAGAACTTCTTCACGGTTTTTTTCCGATGCGGCATTTATGTTAAAAAATAAAGCTTCAACTCCGAAATCTGTTATCTGCCGTTTGATTTGTTCAACTTTTTTCAGGCCGCTGCCGCGATCCATATGAATTCCGATTATATTGAATCCATTACCGGCAAGTTCAAGAGAAACCGCTTCACCAAATCCGCTGGAAGCGCCCAAAATGATCGCATAGTCCTTTTTTTTATCCGGTACAATATGGGCCATAATGAACTCCTTTATTTGTTATTCGATCATAATTGTAATTATTGACTGCGAAATATCGGTAAAACATGAGAGAGAATCAAATAATTCCGTACCCGAAGCAATTCAATTGCAAATACTAAATGAAAAGCAATAAAACAAAAAAGACAGATTGTGTGATATTATAATTTCTATTTTAGATTGGATTCGGGAATAACAATAAACATTCCACTATAACCAGAATAGCCCTATCAATTTAAAGGGGTTTAGCGGAACAGTCCGCTAAACCCTTAAGATTGCTTCAGATTTGATAAAGTTTCTTTTTTCCTAACAGGCTTTCAATATCCTTCTTTTTCTGCTCATACCCTTTGCGGCCCATCAACGCGTATGTTGCTATCTTGCCTTCTTCCACGCCCGGCTGATCGAAAGCGTTGATATTTAACAAGCCTCCCGCAAAAGCCGTAGCGGCTTCCAGTAAGAACAGAAACGCGCCGATGTTCTCTTCATTGACTTCTGAAAATTTTATAGTCAGATTCGGTCGTTCATTGTTTGAGAGTGCCAGTTCAGTAGCCCTTTTTTCTGAATTGAGCAGCTCACCAAGTGTCTTTCCCTCGAAATAGTCGAACTCATTGATATAGGTAAAATGATTTTGGAGCTTCTCGTTATTCTTAAAATTTTCAACTTCTAAAAAAGAAAACACCTTATCGTTTGGGCCTTCCACATACAATTGGACCTGTGAGTGTTGGTCTGTCGCACCCAATGCTTTCACGGGTGTCTGACCGGTTTCAACAATATCGCCATCTAGATTATAACGTTTCCCGAGACTTTCAGCCCAGATTTGTCTGTACCAATCGGCGAGATCCCTTAATTTATTGCTGTAAGGCATCATCACGCTGATATTTTTTCCTCTTTTCATGTAAAGATAATGGATAGCAGCATAAACATAGGCGGGATTTTCCATTAAATTATCATTATCGCATTTTACAGCCATTTCCGCGGCGCCGGCTACCAGTTTCCTGATATCAATTCCGGCGATTGCCGCAGAGATAAGACCGACAGGGGAGAGTACCGAAAATCTCCCGCCGACACCAGGTGGAATTCGGAAGCACTTGATCGGATATTCCCGCGCGATCTGGTTTAGCAGGCCTTTTACAGGATCTGTTGTAAATAAAAGATTTTTATAAAAGTTATCACCAAGCTTTTCTGTTAAAAATTCCATAAAATACAGAGATGTGGCGGCTGTTTCGGCGGTACCTCCTGATTTGGAAACGACATGAAACAGGGTTTTGGATACATCAATTGTCTTTGCCAGATCATCAAGCCAGTCAGGATCCACATTATCCGGGAAAAACATTCTTGGCTCGCTGTTTAAATTATAGTAAGAATCAAGTAATGATGTCTGGAGGGCAATAGGACCGAGAGCCGAACCGCCGATTCCGATGTGAACATAATTTTTAAACCGGCTTCGTACAACATGAGCATAGGCTTCAATTTCGGTTAGAACATCAGTTTGCTCGTGAAGTCTAAAAAAACCAAGACTGGAGTCGGCGGCTTGTTTTCTTAATCTGGTCAATATATCCTTACCGGAAGATGTGAGCGATTCAATTTCGCCGATAGATAATCCGTGTCTGTCCATTATATTATCATCTAGAGTATTTGAGTAATCCAGTTTTAAATCCATAAACGCTCCTTGAGAAGGTCAAAATAAGCTTAATATTTGCAGAGGTATTTAATACCTGTTGAATGTATAAAGGTCATGATCCACTGCGACGGGAATATACCTCTAAAAACAAAAAAGCCCAAGTGAAAAATCACCAGGGCTATTAAAGGCTATTTTCAGAAAGTTAATCCACTTCAATATCTTTTGTTTGTCCTTCTTTGCGATCAATCTCAGCAAAACTCAATTCATTTTTATTCTTTAGTTTGATCTGAATAACACTGCCATCGGTGAAAGTACCTTTAAGTATTTCGTCCGCGATAGGATTCTCCACAAATTTCTGAATGGCGCGTTTTAATGGCCGCGCTCCGTATAAAGGATCAAAGCCTTTCTCAGCGATAAATTTCTTTGCACCGTCCGTCAGTTGAAATTCTATATTGCGTTCTTTTAATTTAGCCATCACTTCATTTAAGGTAATTTCGACTATCTGAACGGCCTCTGCTGTTTCGAGTTGTCTGAATATCACCACATCATCTATTCGGTTAAGAAATTCAGGATTAAAAGATTTTTTCATCTCATCGGAGATTTTGTTTTTCATAATTTCAAATTTGTTTTCATTTGCGGTATTGGCAAAACCATAACTTGAAACCTTATTAAGGTGTTTCACCCCGATATTTGATGTCATAATCAGGATAGTATTTTTAAAATCCACTTTATGGCCAAGAGAATCGGTTAACTGCCCTTCATCCATAACCTGGAGCAGGATGTTAAATACGTCGGGGTGCGCTTTTTCAATTTCATCCAACAGGATTACTGAATAGGGATGCCGGCGGATTTTTTCGGTTAGAAGACCGCCCTCCTCATAACCAACATATCCGGGAGGTGAACCCACAAGCCTGGAAACATTGAATTTTTCCATATACTCGCTCATGTCTATCCTGACCAGCGCGTTGGCGTTTTCGAACAGATATTCCGCAAGAATTTTTGCAAGATAGGTTTTACCGACGCCCGTTGGTCCAAGAAAGATAAAAGAACCGATGGGACGGGATGGATCTTTTAATCCCGCTCTTGCTCTCCGTATTGCTTTCGCGATATTTTCAATGGCATCATCCTGACCAATGATTTTTTTCTTTAGGGTTTCACCCATGTTAAGAAGTTTTTTTGATTCGCTCATCGCGATTCTGTGAGTCGGGATTCCGGTCATCATCGCCACAACGGCGGCGACATCCTCTTCTGTGACAGTGGCGACTTTGCTCTCTTCAGCATCTTCCCAGCGCAGCCTCGCTTCATCAAGTTTGTCAGTCAAATTTCTCTCTTTATCACGAAGTTTTGCGGCACGTTCGAAATCCTGTAATTTTGCCAGGGACTCCTTCTCGGCGCGAATCCGCTCAATATCGCTTTCAAGATCCAGAATCTCCTTCGGAACCACAATATTAGCGATGTGAACCCTTGAACCAGCTTCATCCAGCACATCGATCGCCTTATCCGGGAAGTGTTTGTCCGTAATATAGCGGTCTGCAGATCGCACGATTGAATCAATGGCATCATCGTTGTACTCCACATGATGATGTTTCTCGTAACGGTCCTTTACAGAACGTAATATGTCAAGGGTCTCCTCGGCCGTTGTGGGTTCAACCATCACTTTTTGGAAGCGTCTTTCAAGGGCGCCATCCTTCTCAATATACATGCGGTATTCATCAAGAGTGGTAGCCCCGATACATTGTAACTCACCTCTGGCAAGCGCAGGTTTAAACATATTGGATGCGTCCAGTGATCCTGATGCGCCGCCGGCGCCGACAATGGTGTGTAATTCATCTATAAAAAGGATGACATCTTCTGCTTTTTCAAGCTCCGTCATGATTGCTTTCATACGTTCTTCAAACTGACCGCGATACTTTGTACCGGCAACAATAGATCCCATATCAAGAGCCACAACGCGTTTGTTATGCAATACTCTTGACACTTTTTTCTGGATAATTCTGAGCGCGAGCCCCTCGGCAATGGCGGTTTTCCCGACTCCCGGTTCCCCGATCAGGACAGGATTGTTTTTCTTGCGCCGGCTGAGAATTTGGGCAACCCGCTGGATCTCGTTCTGTCTGCCGATGATGGGATCCAATTTTCCGTCAATGGCCAGTTGTGTCAGATCACGGCCAAAATGATCAAGAGCCGGTGTTTTGGTCTTTTTTGGTGCCTGTTTTGGCTGCGGCATGGTTGGCTTTCCTGATAAAATGTTTTCCAGCTCATTGTAACAGGCCGCGTAATCCACATTAAAAGTGAGTAGAATCTGTGCTGCCAGGCTGTCTTTTTCTTTTAAGATGGAAAGCAGTAAATGTTCCGTGCCTATTACATCATTATTAAAATTTTTCGCCTCGATGTAAGTCATCTTAAGAGCTTTTTCCGCTCTTTTTGACAAGGGGAGATTGCCGATGGTCATTGTCCCGCCGGAGGGAGCAGTGGCGTCTTCAATCGCCTTTTTCAGTTTATTGAGATCACAGCCAAGATTCTGCAATATTTTAATCGCGATTCCTTCACCTTCCTTTATAACTCCCAAGGTTAGGTGTTCGGTACCTATATAATCGTGTCCAAGTCGCATCGCCTCTTCTTTTGAATATCGAATGACTTTTTGCACCCGGCTCGTAAAATTATTTCCCATTATTAAAAATTCCTTACAATTTTAGGTTTTTGAGTTCCTATCAGATCAAAATATAGGACAATCGCCAATAGCTGTCAAGGTCTAACGATCGACGGTGGCGGTTAATTCCACATGACCTGCAAAAAGTCTTTTTCCTCTGTATTTACCTTGACAATAATCTTGTATGAATGTTATCTTATTTTGTTCCACTTACCGACAGGAAACCGACTATGAAAAAGTTTATTGTATTGTTTCTCATTCTATTAGTATCATCGGCAGAAACTCAGGAAATTATACCTGCTCAATCAATTTTTATTATTGATTGTCCGACTTCAGCAACTTTGGACAGGGGAAGTTTTATGGCCGGCCTTAGGGCTTATCCGGAAGGCGGAATACTGGGGAATATAGAAGTTGGGCTGACGAACCGTCTGATGATGGGAATATCATACGGAGGAAAAAATATAATAGGAGCAGGGGAGATTGACTGGAATCCGCAGGTCGGAGTAAATATTCGTTACAGGATGTTTGACGAACAGTTAAATTTCCCTGCGGTAAGTATAGGGTATGACAATCAGGGTAATGGGGCTTACATAGATTCCCTGAGCCGCTATACTGAAAAATCGAGAGGCATATTTGCTACATTCAGCAAAAGTTATCGTTTTCTTGGCGTATTTGCTCTTCACGGCGGAATAAACTACAGTTTCGAGGATGAAGACGGCGATAAGGATATAAACGGCTTTTTCGGATTTGAGAAAAGTGTCAATGATGAGTTAAGTATTTTCGGTGAATATGATTTAGCAATAAATGACAACGAGGATAATAGTATTGGATCAGGGAAAGGATATTTAAACGCCGGAGTAAAATGGTCTTTCGCGAAGAAGCTCTATATAGATTTTCTTTGGAAAAACATATTGGAGAATCAGGACTACCGTCCTTATTCCAGCAGGGAAATCCGCTTGTATTTTGTTGAGTATTTCAGATAATCATCATCATTATTTAGATATACCGGCTATTTTTTCGATTTTACGTTGAAATAAATTGGTGATAATTCCGATGGGTCTATGGGATAAATATGATCAATCTGAATTCCCGGATATTCTCTCTTCATGCATCAAAGTTCCGGTACTGGATTTAATAGGATTTACCCGGTCATTGACTAAATAGCGTTAGGATATACCAAAGATTAATCAGCCAAACGGCTGTTCAGATCATTCCCATTCCGAACAGAGTAGTTAAGCCCGCCAGCGCTGATGGTACTGTTCCTATGGCTGGGACGGGAGAGTAAGTCGTCACCAGATTTTTTTTTGTATAAAAGGCTGAAAATATTTTTGCATTTAA
>JBFXGD010000007.1:0-47270 GCA_050178385.1 Calditrichaceae bacterium | reverse complement strand
GTTTTCAGTTATATCGGTTTCGGTACCGACCATCCGGGAAGCTTTTCCATTTTCATCACGCAGGGTATTTCCTCTGGAGAGAAACCATCTGAGCTCCCCGTTTTTATGGACCATTCTGTGGGCAATCTGATAAATATGGGATTTGCCTGAAAGGTGCTCGTTCACCGCGGTCAATACATCCGGCTGATCATCCGGATAATCGAGTTTTTGCCATGCTTCGACACGATTACTGATTTCATGGTCTTTATAGCCAAGAATGGCTTTCAGGTGTGGGTCAATATAGAGTTCACCGCTTATAATATTCCAGTCCCATACACCGACATTCCCTGCGTTTGTGGCCAGTTCGTACCGCTTTTCGCTCTCCCGCAGGGCATCCCTTATTTGATTGAAGTCCGTAATATCTCTTGTAATGGAAAGAACGCATTGTTCACCGTCAAGCTCGATGATCCGGGCCGACATAAGTCCTATCCTGATACTTCCATCCTTCATCCTGAATTTTGCTTCAAGATTATCAATATATCCATGAGATTTCAACGTGGCTGCCATCCTGTTCCGATCAGTGACTGAATCCCACAATTTACCGATAGATGATTTGCCGATTAATTCTTTATGAGTATAGCCTGTAATAGTTGTAAATCCTTTATTTATATCGATATATTTCCCATTATTCAATGTTGTAATAGATATCGCGTCAGGGCTTGTCCGGAATGCGAGCCGGAATCGTTCTTCACTTTTAAGGAGTTTCTCTTCAGTCATTTTTCGATCGGTAATATCACGCGCGACGCCAAAAAATCCGATCACCCGGCCTTTCTTATCAATTTGCGGAGTGACACCGTCTTCAATAAATCGATATTCTTTATTTCCTTTTATTTGAAGACGATAATAACGGATTCGAGGCTTCTTATCTTTAAAAATACGCCGCGTATTCTCACTAAATTTTTTTACATCATCCGGATGCATGATATTAATTAAAAGATGAAAATTATTATAGAAGTCTTCCGGTTTATAACCGAGAATATTTTCAACTTTCGGGCTGACAAAAAGAATGTTGCCGTTTTCGGGATCAGATTCATCCTGCTCCATCTGATAAATCATTTCATCGATGTTGTTTAGCACAAGACTGTGATGCTCATGGCTTTCATGATAAGCATCTTCAGCCAGTCTGCGGTCAGTAATATCGATCGTCTGGAAAACGGTTCCTGTAAAACGGCCCTTTTCATCTTTTATTGGTTGCCAGGAGCTGGAGGCATACCAGACATCCCCGTTTTTTCTGGCTGCTTTATATTCAAAGTTTGCTCCGGCCGTATGCGCTTTGAATGCCTCTTCATAAATGATCTTACTTCGATCGGAATCATCCGGGTGAACCCACCATTTCATTTTTCCGAGAAGGTCCTTTTCCGAATATCCTGTAATCTTCTCACTATTGGGACTGACGTATATATTACGGCCCTTTTCATCGGTAATCATCAATATACTTGGAGCTGATTCAACTAATAAACGAAACCGCTTTTCTGATTCCTGTAATTCTGATTCGGTCAGAATTCTTTTGGTTACATCATTGACCAGTACAACTTCCGCTCTCTTTTCTTCAAATTCGGTGGTGTGAGAAATGATTTCTACATCAATTAACGATCCGTCTTTCTTCTTATGCTTCCAAATGCCCGCCTTATCAATCCCGATTGAAATCTTCCTGATGTTTTCAAGCAGCGCCGGTATCTCTTCGGGGGGGCGGATATCTTTAATTGTCATATTGAGGAATTCATCGAGGCTGTATCCATAATGTTTAATGGCAGCGTTATTAACCGACAGAAATTTTAAAGACTCAATATCATACACCCACATAGGGTGCGGATTGTTATCGAACAGGAGACGATACCGCTCAGCCATGGATTGTCGTGATTTTCGGATCCGCGCGGCATTTACGCTCAAAGCCAGATCCAAGGTAATTCTGGCCAGGAGATTTACTTCGTCTTCATTAAACGCGTCAGGCTTGGATGAATAAATGATTAATGCGCCAAATGCTTTATTATTGGCCAGGAGGGGAAGAGCAATGGATGACTGATAACCTCTTTCAAGAGCCTGTTCGCGCCATGGTTTGAAATGGTTATCATTGAGAATATTCTGAGAAACTGTGATTTTTGAATTACGGATGGCTGATCCGGCAGGGCCTTGGCCTTTTTTGGTATCTGCCCAGGAAATGTTGATCAAATTAAGATAACCATCTTCGAAACCAAACTGCGCTGCCGGTTTTACGCTTTTCTGTTTGTTTTTCTCCGCGTATCCGACCCAGGCGAGGCGGTATTGACCGATTTCAACGAGAATTCTGCAAATCTCGGATAATAGTTCAGGTTCCTTTAGATTCTGAATAAGAACTTTATTGAATTCACCCAGAATATTAAGGCCGCGGTTAATAAGCTGAAAAGATTCATTTGTTATTTTAGGCGGATTATGTTTAGTGTCCGGCAGTCCGGATTCGGTTTGAGATGGGTTTATATTTCTGTGATATTGTTTTTTGGATTTTAAATCATTCTTCAAAGCCGGCCCCCGTAAAAATTCCCGGCATCCTTGCGCAATATGGAAAAATTAATAATTATTCTCAATTATCAGATGGCAAACTTACATTTAAAATGTAAGATTTCAAAGTAAATCGTATTTTCGATGCAGGCATTTTTCGAATCAAGGGTTTAAAATTAGATTTTCAGAATCTCAGATGTAAAGTTATTAAAGGTCATCGACTCGTACAAATCTGATAATAAATCCTTGGTCTCCAGCGCTCACGCTTACATTCATGCTGTCTATGCTGATCAATTTATATTCAATTTTTTTGGGAAAATCGTGTGTCTTGTTTTCAAACACAGCGAGACTGTCGGTGGATTCAGTTAATCTAAAAGCGACAGGAAACTCATTATGAGATACGTCCGCGATATAAAAAATATCATCGGACATGACAGCTAATCTTAATGTTTCCGAATTTAAAATCTCACGGGTTAGTTTATTCTCTGTAAATCCTTTTCCTTCATAAGTTTTTGGACTCACCTTTTTCCAGGTTTCTCTTGTGATAGTTTTACCGTCATCAGATTCCCAATCACCCAAAAACCACTCCAGACCGCGCAGATCCGTATCAAGCTTCTCCGGGGTGAAACCCGGGATGAGTAATCCTGATAAAAATAATATTAGTGTGTATAGAATCAATATCTTAAGATGATTATTCAAATGGATCCCTTAAGTCTTTATTCAGAATTCATGCGTCTGAAAACGATCGAAGCAGTCGAAATATATGATGAATAAATTTATTCCTCGACGATTTTTTGCAGTTTTTCAAGTTGTTCTGTCCAAAATTCTTTCATTTTTTCGGCATCATCGGAACTGCTCAGTTTACCATGCTGCACGACAACCTGACATTTTCCGTTCTTTTGAGGATATAAATTTACCATAACAATGGTCCGGCTGTCGATCCATTGAATCCGAAGTGACGTAAACGGGTTAGCCGTTCTTGTTTCCGGAGATGCGCCCGGGAGTCATTGAGATCGAATTTCAGGATTTTTTCAGGCATCAAATAATTTTCCAGGCGTGGCGCTGATCGTTTTGCTTTTGCTGATTTAAAATCCATCCGGTTTTTCATGCTGTTTGCGCATTCCCCGCGCCTGTTCATAGGTAACCGTTAGCATTTGAGCCCACCATGGACCCACCTCATGATAACTGTTCAAATATGTGGCGATGTCCTTATGGCTCATTTTGTCAGCCTTTGCGGAATCAAGAATATGGAACCATTCATCCCAGGTTTTTCCCGTTTTGTTTAATACCGCCTCTTCGCTGAGGCGGATAGTTTGATTCGCCATGATCAATACTCCTACAAAGTGGGGGATAATTATAACATGATACGTTTAACGGGGAAAAAATTCAAGTAAAGAAAAACAAATTATGGCAGGCTGAAAAGTCAACTATGCATAAATTTAAATCTTCATGGTTTATTACCGGCCGGATAGTCTTTCATCAGAAATATATACGATCAAATCCTGGCGGTGTTACTTTACATCCCATTCTCATTGTTCGATAAATAAGAAAGCGGGACCACTCATTTAAGCGAAAAGGTTGCCGTAACCGTAACCTTAATCGATTTTTTCCTGGAAGATGTATTATACATGCCGTATCCTGAAACTTCCGTTGAGAATGGTTCGGTAATTTGAAAAACACCCGAATAGGCGGAGCGGAGTTTTTCGATGCTGCCATCTGCGGCGCTTACAATTTCGTCAGCCCGTTCACGCGCGTTTACCATCGCCATTGACAGGAGCTGTTTCTTTAATTCAGGAAGTCGGGTCGAAAAATATTCGATCTGTGAATATTCAAAGGCAAGATCGTTCTGTGTGAACTCGACCGGATTGACTGCGATCTTTTCGATTTTTTCTATTTCTTTAGAGACGATATAAATATCCTGTTGAAGAATATTACCGGTGATCTTCCCATATTCTCCATACTGTTTCTGAACCTGAACCGGCTGAATATTAAATTCATCAACCTGTATGTTTTTAGAGTCCCAAATCTTTCTGAAAAGGACAAGTTTTTGTCTCATCTCACCATAGCCTTGAGTTAAGCGGTCAAGCGAAACGGTGGTACTCAGTTTAAAATTCCATTTAACGATGTCCGCCTCGAAATCTTCAGTAGCGTATCCGGTAACACGAATAGTATCGCTGCTGCTCCTGGCTGAATAAAAAAAGATACCGAGAATTACCGCCGCCAACACAACCGCAGCGCTTATGATAAACGCGGATTTCTGATTCATTCTGAGATCCCTGTCGCTAAATATTTAAATTGACGATGATTAGTAATTTTCCACTATTGCGGGCGCGAAAAGGGCACATACGGCGCCGGCGGGATCCTGAATTACACAAAAACGCCCGTGTCCGCCCATGTTTTTGGGCTCCAGTATGATTTTACCCCCTAATTGGGTACAGAACGCCGCGCTTTTATCCACATTTTCGACGGTGATGTAGATGAGCCACTGCGGAGGCAGATCCGCATTGACACCCCGGGCATGGCAAATACCGGCGGTGGTTATACCGCTTTCGGGGGTATTCATGGTAAAATCTTCATATCCGTTCATCGGAACGGCTGATGGGCTCCAGCCAACAACCTGGCTGTAAAAATCTCTCACCTTCTCGGCATTTTTTACGGTAAGGTCGGTCCATGCAATCATACCGACTTCCGGTTTGGCTGCTTCACTCATGATATATCCTCTCAGTTTAGTTCATAACGGTTATAAACAATTCGGCATACAATTTTCACTATTGCGGAAAACAGGTTTACGGATTAAAAAATTCCGGAATCACCAACCGGTCTTCAACCATTTTTTCCGACATAGTTCTGCATATTGAACCCGTCATTTAGAACATGATTGATTTAAGGATTTGCCAATCCTTTCAGAAAACTCCGGAAAGCCGGCGTATCATATTGAGCCATGCCCTCTCTTTTACTGACAATTTTGCCGTCGGGACTGATAATATAAGTCGTGGGAATCGTCGGAGAACGAAACACATCGGGAATGGATCCCGCGGGAAGATATACCGGAAAAGTATAACCGTATTTCTTAATAAAGTTAGCTGCTTTTTCGGCAGTATCATCAAGGGAGACCATGAAAAAGACAACTTCCTCTTTATCCGTTTTTTTATATAAGTCATAAATGTTTGGCATTTCGGCGATGCAGGGAGGACACCAGCTTGCCCATAAGTTTAGAAAAATGACTTTTCCCTTATAATCAGAAAGATGAACCAGGTTGCCGTCAAGGGATAGCAGATCGAGATTATAATCTGCCTGGATCTGTTTGTCCACCGGGATGGAAATTTCGGGTCTGATCAGACCTGTCCATAACAGGCCTTGCTGAATCCTGCCGATCACTTCGGTATGAAGTCCGGTCAGATAAAGAATAGCCGGTATGCCCAAAATAAGCGCCCATTCAAAACTATTTTGTTTTATTGATTTTTTTTTGGCCATTTTTAATCCGTTTACGCGGGTGTCACTTTCATTAGTTGTATAATTGCTTTGCAAAATTCCGGCAAATCATCGGGTCTGCGGCTTGAAACCATATTGCGGTCGGTCACCACCGCTTCATCGACCCATTCGGCGCCGGCATTCACAAGATCATCCTTAATTCCAGGGGTGGAAGTGCACTTAAATCCTTTCATGATTCCAGCGGAAATGGGTATCCAACCACCGTGGCAGATATGGGCAACCGGTTTTCCGTGGGTATGAAAATCGCGGGTTAATTCCCTGACCTTCTGAATCCGTCGAAGTTTGTCGGGCGCGAATCCGCCGGGGATAACAAGGCCGTCAAAATTTGATTCATTTATTTTTTCAATGGCCGCGTCTGCCTTGCAAGGATATCCGTTTTTTCCGCCGTAAATTTTTCCGGCCAGCGGTCCGGCTACTACCACTTCCGCGCCTTCCTCGATAAGACGCAGTTTTGGATACCAGAGCTCAAGGTCTTCATACAATTCATCCACAAACATTAAGATTCTTTTATCTTTAAGTAAGTTCATAAAGACCTTTCCGTTGATATGAAAATGAAATAGTATATAAGCGCCAAAGGCTCATTTTTAATCCGTTCCAAAAAAATACACAGTTTTCTCACAGAAGGGAATATTAATATAATATTTGCGTTTTTAAAAAATCAATTACAATAAAACAAGGATGTATCAGTGCTAAACTGCCTTAAACACTCCCGGAACTTACGCTTGACATTTATCGTACATCAATCTATTTTAACTCAAACTAACCATAAACAAATGGCTTGTGTGTATAGATAAATTGTGAATCAATTAGCAGGAGAAAGTATGGCACAGCAATATGATGTACTGATAATAGGTTCGGGTCCGGGCGGCTATGTTACGGCAATCCGGGCGGCGCAGCTAAATTTAAAAACGGCTCTGATTGAACGGGATAAGCTCGGCGGTATCTGTCTGAACTGGGGCTGTATTCCGACAAAGGCTTTGTTGAAAAGCGCGGAAGTGTATGAAGAGATCACACACGCAAAGGATCACGGATTTAAAGTCGAGAATGTCACAGTGGATTTCCCGGCGGTGATCAAGCGCAGCCGCAGGGTTGCCGATACCAATTCAAAGGGTGTCGAATTCCTGATGAAGAAGAACAAAATCGATGTAATATACGGCACAGGTAAGCTTAAAAAAGCGGGTTTGGTCGAGGTCACCGATAAGGATGGCAAAAAAACCGAAGTCGGCGCCAAAAATGTTATCATCGCTACCGGCGGACGTCCAAGAACCATTCCGGGTGTTGAAATCGATGGGGATAAGGTAATCAGCAGCCGCGAAGCCATGTCACTGGACAAACAGCCCGAGTCGCTGGTGATCATCGGCGCGGGAGCAATCGGGGTTGAATTCGCCTATTTCTATAACACCATCGGAACCAAGGTAACAGTCGTAGAGATGCTTGGAACTCTTCTGCCGATCGAAGATAAAGAAATAACGGCAATTCTTGAAAAATCGTTCAAGAAGTACGGAATTAAAACACACTTGTCAACAAAGGTCGAGTCATTGAAAAAATCTGCGAAGGGTGTTGAAGTTACAATCTCCGCGGATGGTAAAACCGAAGTACTTAAGGCCGACAAGGCGCTTATGGCAATCGGTATTCAGGGAAATGTTGAAAATCTGAATCTGGATGCGGTCGGTGTAAAGCAGGAGCGCGGTTTTATTAAGGTAAACGAGTGGTATGAAACAAGCGTCAAGGGTGTGTACGCCATCGGTGATATTATCGGTCCGCCTTTGCTGGCCCACGTTGCCTCGCATGAGGGCATTGTTTGTGTCGAAAAAATCGCGGGTAAAAATCCGCATAAAGTTGATTATAACAGTGTACCCGGTTGTACCTATTGTCAACCACAGGTTGCCAGTATCGGTATGACGGAAGAAAAAGCAAAAGAAGCCGGCTATGAATTAAAAATTGGCCGGTTCCCTTACTCCGCTTCCGGAAAAGCCCGCGCCATAGGCGCCCGGGAGGGGATGGTAAAACTAATATTTGATAAAAAATACGGCGAGCTTCTGGGTGCTCATATTATAGGCACGGAAGCCACTGAATTAATTGCCGAACTCGGAATGGCGAAGGCACTGGAGGCGACTCCGGTCGAATTGAGCAAAACCATGCACGCGCATCCCACACTTTCAGAAATGATTATGGAAGCAGCGGGAGACGCCGATGGTGAAGCTGTTCATATGTAATTGAACGATTTAATCGTTGCATTCAGGTGTCCGGGTCCGGGTTCGGGATATAGACAATAACTGATTAACTGAACTAAATAAACATAAGGAGTATCTTGAGATGCCTGCAATGGTTAGTAAAAATGCACCTGTATTTAAGGCAACGGCTGTGATGCCGGATAATTCGTTTAACGAAAATTTCAAACTTGAAGATTACCGTGGAAAACATGTAGTTTTGTTTTTCTGGCCGCTGGATTTCACATTTGTATGCCCAACGGAAATTCTAGAGTTTAACAATCAATTATCAGAATTTGAAAAACGTGGTGTTCAGGTCGTCGGCGTGTCAACAGATTCACATTTCAGCCACCTGGCCTGGAAAAATCAGGATGTGAAACTCGGCGGAATTGGCGATATCCGCTACCCGCTTGTATCCGATTTTGCAAAGACAATTTCCCGCGACTACGGCGTTTTGTTGGAAGATGAAGGAGTGGCTTTGCGGGGATCGTTCCTGATTGACAGGGAAGGTGTTTTACAGCACGCCGTCATCAACAATCTGCCTCTTGGACGTAATATTCATGAAATGATCCGTATGGTGGACGCTCTTCAATTCACTGAAAAGTATGGTGAGGTTTGTCCGGCGAACTGGGAAGAAGGCAAAGAATCAATGAAGGCGGATCAGGAAGGGCTGAAAGAATATTTTGGCTCCTATTCCGCTAATATGGGTTAATATTTGGTCTAAAAATGTTGTGAAAGGAGGTGCCAATGCATCTCCTTTTTTTTTGCATAATATTTCCATTATGGATATAATCTGGACTCGTAAAGCGAAAATAGTTCGTAGAACATAACAATGGGGGATTGATGATTCGATTATTAATTATGATGAGTATCTCGTTTATCATGTTCTCATGCGGCAATAGTGATCAGAAGTCATCTTCCGTCGCTGACGCGGATACGCTCCGGTTTGCGCGGGAACAGCATCTGAAGAACATTCGAATGCTGACATTTGAAGGCGAAAACGCCGAAGCCTACTTTAGCTTCGATGAAAAGCGGCTGATATTCCAGTCAGCTCACGGAGAATATAAATGTGATCAGATATTTACCATGAATATTGATGGATCGGGCAAGTCGCTGGTCAGCACGGGAAAAGGCAGAACCACATGTTCATATTTCTTGCCGGGTGATCAGAAAATCATATACGCCTCAACACACGCGACAAGCTCCGAATGCCCACCGCGAGCGGATTTTTCAAAGGGATATGTCTGGAAAGTTTATAACAGTTTTGATTTGTATATCGCTAATTCTGACGGAAGTAATCCCGAGCCGTTTTTGGCCTCGCCGGGTTACGACGCGGAAGCAACCATATCCCCAAAGCGTGATAAAATAGTATTCACATCAATGCGTGACGGTGATCTGGACATTTACACTGTGAATATTGACGGCAGTGATCTGAAACGATTAACAACCGAAATCGGTTATGACGGCGGTCCCTTCTTCTCATGGGACGGAAGTAAAATTGTGTACCGTTCTTATCATCCCAAAACCGATGAAGAAATTAAAAGGTATAAGGATTTTCTCTCAGAAGAACTGATTGAACCTAATGCCTTTCAGATTTGGGTGATGGACGCGGATGGGAACAACAAGCATCAGGTGACTGATAACGAATTTGCCAATTTTGCTCCGTTTTATCATCCTGATAATAATCGCATCCTGTTTTGTTCGAATTTAAACAGTGTCGACCGGCGTAAACCGGATTTCAATATCTGGATGATTAATGAAGATGGAACGGGATTAGAGCAAATTACCTTTTTTGACAATTTTGACGGTTTCCCGATGATTACGCACGACGGCAAGAAACTGGTGTTTGCTTCAAACCGTTTTAACCGGAATCCGAGAGACACAAATGTTTTTATCGCTGATTGGGTGGAATGATAAAAGCGGAGTTATAATAGAAAAAGCCGGCGTGAACCGGCTTTTTCTTAATGATGAGCCATACCGAAAAACAGACCGGGATCTTCAAGGAAGCTGTGTGTTTTTCTCAGTACGTCGTAGTGAGCTTTTTCTTCTTCAGCCAGCATTTCATAGAACTGTTTTACCTTTTTGCCTTTTACCTTCTTTGCCGCCTCAGCGTAAAAAAAGTGACCGTGATGTTCAAGCTCGAGCGCCATTTCGATCATCTCCGCGTCATCCACTCCGGTTTCAGACATTTCCTCAACCGCGTCCTGAAGCTGTTCTTTCATCCGGTTAAAAATATCGTCAAAAGACACGGGATTGGCATCGGATACAACAAAGTTTTCCACTTTGTCATCGGTAATCGCTTCATAAATTTCCTTGATCCGTTCGATGTGATGAACTTCATCTGCCGCGAGACGTTCCAGCATCCGTTTGCCTAGTGAATTTTTGATCTTTTTTGCCGACTCCAGATAAAACTTTTTTCCATCTTCCTCAAGCTGAATTGATTTTTTTAAAATATCTTCAAGATTTTCAGGAATGTTTGCCATTTTTTACCTCAATTTTTGATTATATGAACTACGGTAACAAAATTAAACACTTTCAGAACAAAATGTTTTGATCACTTTCATTCTGAAATAACGTAGATTTTATGAATCAAATTCCTTGGAATTGAAAGAAAATAGTTAAGTCCGAACCACAGTGAACAGCGATGGATTGTTAAAATATATCTCTTTTATCATGATTTTGACACATTTTTTCAAGATCGGTGATCCTGGTTTCAAAAATCTGCAGCAACTTGTGGAGTAGCCTCACATCGCGTTTTTCCGCCATGGACCTGCCCAGCATCCGTTTAACCCGGATGATAAATTTGTCGTATCCGTCACGGGGAACGAAATTTACCCGCTTCATTGAGTCGATCAGATGCTCATAATAAATTTCGAGTTCGTTTTGAGACGCCAGATCATAAGAATAACTTTTTTCTACCGTATTATGTAAATCAAAGAAAGTGTAAGCGTAAATCATAACCGCCTGTGACAGATTTAAAGCCGGGTTTTGGGTAGCGGTGGCAATGCTGGAATGCAGATGGCATTTGGTCAGTTCCTCATTGGTCAGTCCGGTTCTTTCTCTGCCGAATACGATGCCGACGGGATGTTGACGCGCAACATCCTGGAGCCGGAGCGCGGTTTCTTTCGGGTCAATGAAAGGGAATTTAAAGTGACGATTTCTCATTGTCGTGCCTACGGTAAGACACATATCGGATATGGCTTCATCGAATGAGTCAACTATTTTGGCGTTTTCAATAATATCGATGGAACGATGAGCCATCATCCTCAAATCAAGATGATTCAGGTCGCAGGGATTCACAAGAATGAGTTTCTTAAAACCGCAGGTTTTGATCGCCCTGGCCACGGCGCCGATATTTCCGGGAAATTCAGGCGAGACCAGAATAAAATGCAGATTTTCGCGTATTTTTTCAAATTCTTCGGTAAAACCGTATCTTTTGGACATAATTTTATCCTAAAAAATAATCTGTTTTGTGTTTTAATTCTATTTCCCCGGGGGTGACATCAGCGCGGTAGGGTAAAATTTCTACTCCGAGCCGATGAACTTCTCTAAGGCTTTCTGAATAAGCGGTATCAATATGCGCGGCCGGCCGGAAGATGCTTCCGTCGCTCCGTTGAATGACATACAGCATCACCGCCCTGTGCCCCTGTTTGACCATATCAGCAAGCTCATAGAGATGCTTTCGTCCGCGTACAGTCACCGAATCTGGAAATTTGTAGTAGCCGTCATCTTCAACCAGGGTCACGTTTTTTACTTCGACATAACAAAAGCGCTGATTACTGTTGAGAAGAATATCGATGCGGCTGTTTTTACCGTATCCAACCTCTGTTTTGAGTTCATCATAGCCTTGTAGCTCAGGAATCCATCCATTCTGAACAGCCTCAACGGCGATACGATTGGCAAGGTGGGTGTTGATGCCGATCCAGCAGAAACCGTTATGCACCATTTCCCATGTAAAACGAAATTTACGTTTGGGATTGCCGGAATCACTTAACATCACTTTCCAGCCGGGTTCTTTGCAGGTTTTCATGCTGCCTGAATTGGGGCAATGAACGGTTAAAAAGTTTCCATCAGTTAATTTTACATCGGCAAGGAACCGTTTATATCTTTTTATCAGAGTTCCTTCGATTAGCTTGTTTTTAAATTTCATATTTTTCGTGAATCCATAATAATTCCACAAAGATAAGATGCAAAATATAAACATGAAGTAATTAATTCAACAGGAATAAATGCCTGAAACAGGATAAAAATCGAATTTAGTCGTTTCATGGGAGATGGCTGATGATGTACCTTCCTGAATGCCTGTTCTAAAATATCATGAACATCTTAATAAGAATAAGCCGAATTGTTTTCATCAAATGTGCATGAGATTATTTCTTTTAATTTTTTATTTTATTGCAAAAATCTGACCTGATAATTAAATTGCTACCATGTTATAGTAATTATGTGTTGATCGGTGGATTAAAATGATTAAGAAGATGTTTTTAGATATATATCACTGGCTGAGGGATGGCCAGAATGTCCGTTTTTGTGTGCAGATCGGGTTTCTGATTTTGATTTTGTGGATCGGATATGAATTCTACGGATTTGTCCAGTATCACCTAAGCGGAGGGCAGACGGCGCGTTTTGAAAGGCCTCCCGGTGTGGAAGGATTCCTCCCGATCGGCGCTCTGGTAAGCTTCAAATACTGGCTTCTGAGCGGGGAGTTCAGCATGATTCATCCTTCGGCTCTTGTGTTATTCCTGATTTTTGTTTTTACCGCGGTTTTTTTAAAAAAAGGATTCTGTGGCTGGATCTGCCCCGTCGGTTTTATTTCCGAAATGCTCTGGAATTTTGGGCAGAAAATATTTGGAAGAACTTTTGCCCTGCCTAAATGGATAGATTACCCTCTGAGATCATTAAAGTATCTTATTTTGATATTCTTCGCGAACGCCATATTACTGGGAATGAACGAATTTGCCCTTAAAATGTTTATTGAAAGTCCCTACAACAAGCTGGCTGATGTTAAAATGCTGCTGTTTTTTGCAAACATCAGTGAATTTGCCATGTGGACAATTCTTATTCTTGTTATTCTCTCAGTGATTATAAAAAATTTCTGGTGCCGGTATCTTTGCCCTTATGGGGCGCTGCTGGGATTTTTAAGCATGTTTAGTCCGGTTAAAGTCACAAGAGATGAAGAAACTTGTATCGACTGCAAAAAATGTACAAAAGTCTGCCCGTCTTCGATTCAGGTGCATAAGGCGAACCGCGTATATTCCGACGAATGTATGGCCTGCGGCGAGTGTATTACCGCATGCCCGGTTGACGAGGCCCTCCAGTTCAAAATTACTAAGAAGTCTAAGTCGATACCGGTTTGGGTGTATGGAGTAATTATTGTTGGAGTTTTTATGCTTGGTACCGGTGCCGCAATGCTGTCCGGTCACTGGAAGAATAAAATATCTGAAGCTGAATATCGTGTCCGGATACAAAACATCAACAGCCCGGAATACAATCACGCTCAATAAAAATAAAGCTGCAACGCTGAAAATTCAGACGTTACAGCCGTGCCTCCCCCGACAAAAATCGAGTGATGACGTCATAACGAAAAAAAATCCGGAAATATTCTCATATCTCCGAATTTTTTTTAAATTAGTTATGATCCTGTAAATATTTAATAATGAGTCTGATCTGTTCATTATTCAGTTTGGCCCGTTCTCCGTATTTGGTCACTACCGGAACCCACCCGTTGTCATCAAATTTTTCAGGCTTTGGTAGTGTATGACAGGACCGGCATTTTGCCTTGAATAATTGCTCCCCTTCAGAAATTGGTTTTTGGTTTTGTTTCGATGCAGAACAATGCAGGATCACTCCGGCGGACAGCAATAATATGAAAAACCCGGAAAACTTTGTCATAACTCAATACCCATTAAAAATCGTACCCTGGCGTCATCAGAATCACTGGTCAGCCCCCAGGCCGCGCCTATTGTGTACCACCAGTTGCCGGAAGCAAATGACACTGTCGGTCCGAGATAACTCCCTATTTCAGTTTCTGAATCTTTGAATTCAAATCGGGTGGTTGATTCCAATCCGGCCACAAATTTAGGACTGAATTCCCAGGAAAGTCCGGTATCGAGTCCGGCCTCATGTTCCTCACCCGGAGCGAAGAAATATTCATAGACGGGATTTATTGCGAGATTAAATTTTGAGATTGTTTTCGAGAGAATGAGTTTAGCTTCCAGTTTGTTGGCTTCGCTAAAGTCAGTTTTTCGACGGTATTCCAGATAAAGAAGGGGATCCATGAAATACTGATCCACTTCCCCGATTCTGTACCGGGTGCGAAACTGCACAGCATCCCATTTTAAAGCTTCATCTTCAAGCTGACTAAAAATCTGATAAACGGAAAAATCCCACCGGTCGGTGAAACCGTGTTCTATTTCGATTCTGTATTCCCACAGATCGGTATCGCTCAGGCGTGTGGTCTGGTAAAACTCCAGTTCAGTTAATCCCGCCGGAAGGGTCATGTACTGATAGGTCCAAACGTAACTTCTACGATCGGCAAGCACGGTACTGACAAATAAAAATATTAACAATAAAACAGGATATATATTAAATCGCATAAAATACTCCTCAAAAATCAACAAAATTAATTGTTTTGGTTCTTAAATCTGCCAAACTTTTGTCAATCAAATTATATTTCGAAAAAATGAATATTTTTGGGTATTCTTTAGAAAAGAATCAAAATTTGGGAAAGATTTGTCTTGATCAGGCGTTATTTTTGAGTAATATTCAAAGTTGATTGACTTAATTGTTGATGTGGAACTATCATGGGAAATTTATGGCTACGAAAACAGGTAAGAAAAAAGGTCTGGCAGGAAATGTATATATTCGGGAAATGGAGCTGGAGGACCTTCCGGCAGTATTTGCTCTTGGTGAAAAATTGTTTACAGCCGAAAAATGGCCGAACCTTCACCGCACCTGGGATGAATATGAGATTGTAGGATTATTTGCCTCAGATGGCGATTTCTGTCTTGTCGCCGAATTGGATGATGTTTTCGCCGGTTTTGTTTTGGGGACTTTTATTACAAAAAGGCACAGCGCATGGAGTTACGGGTGGATACTCTGGTTGGGTGTTGAACCGGATATAAAAAGACAGGGTATAGGAAAACGGTTAACCAGTCGGCTTCGGGATAAGTTTATCGAAGAGGGGGCCAGGATGATGATTGTCGATACGGAAAAAAGCAATAAGGCGGCGATTCAATTCTTTAAACAGCAGGGATTCGGGAATGAAATTCAGCATGTGTTCATGTCGCACAATCTGACATCTCACCCGGATTATCTCGAGCGTAAAGCAAAAAAGAAAAATTCAATAGCAGGCAAAAAGAAATAATCTGTTTTTATAAAAAGAGGCCGTCTGTTAGATGGCCTCTTTTGTTTTATACCAAAGTCTCATGCTCCGTTTTGATGAGAAGTTAAAACTAAATATCCAGTTCCCGAACTGAATCAATGACCGTTCCATCCCGCCATTCTATCACCGCGACTATGTTGTCTTTTGTCTTTGGTTTTTCCTGCTTGCCTGTGAATCCAATGGCTTTCTCATGTAATTCTTCGATGGAGACGATCGGCAGATCACTCTTTTTGAGACGGTCAAGCAGATCCTTGCGGTTGGGATTGATGGCAATGCCGTGGTCAGTTACGATGGCGTCAATCGTTTCACCGGGGGCGGTAATGGTGTGAACCCGTTCGACAACTATCGGATTCGTTTTGCGGTACAATGGTGCTGTTATAATCGTCATATAAGCATCGGCTGCATCCTGGAATCCGCCGATCCCGTGCAGCAGCCATCCGTCAGAGTGCGTGTTGACATTTACGTTAAAATCGAGGTCTACCTCTGTCCCCCCGAGCACGGATGCTTTTACCCTGGGAGCAAAACATCCCTTGGTATGATAGTTATATGAAACAAACGGATTGGTTTCGATATGATTCGGATTATTCCGGAGAGATTCAACACCGGCGAGGTCAAACGATTGACCGTCAAGAATAAACCGGGTCATTCCCTCTTTAAGCATGTTGACAAGAAGCTGCGTGGACCCGCCGCGGACAAAGTCGGCGACAATGTTCTTTTCGCGCATATAATCGGCGATATATTGAATAAATGCCAGAGACATTCCTCCCGCGCCGGCCTGAAATGAAAACTCAGGTTCATATATAAGACCGGTATCACGGACAAGCTGAGCGGCCATGGAGGCGATTTTAAGACGATCGGGTTCGGTGGCTATCTGTGTGGTACCGGAAACAATTTTCGATGGATCACCTAATTTAGCTATAGGGACTACATAATCCACATTCCCGCCTTCAATAGACCAGGGATAGGTGGGAAAGGGCACGATATTATCGCTGATGACCACGACCTTATCGGCATAAAGGGAATCGGCCAGGGCAAAGCCGAGCGGACCGCAGGCGGATGGACCGTGCACCCCGTTGGCGTTTCCGTGAGTATCCGCTGTCGGAGCGGCGATGAATGCCGCGTCGATATGAAGATCGCCGTCCTGAATGGCGCGATAGCGCCCGCCGTGTGATCTGAGAATGGCGGTTTTTTTCATTCCACCCACAGTGCAGAGTTTTCCGATAGGGCCATTCATCGATCCGAGTACATGGGAAACGGTTCCCTTTTTTATATGATCAACAATTGGTTCATGGACCGGGAAAAGAGCCGATGGCGCCAGAACCAGGTCTTTCAGACCACGCTCCGATAATTTACCCACAATCAGATTGACGATAACATCGCCGTTACGCAGATGATGATGAAAAGAAATGGTCATCCCGTTTTTTAATTCCAACCGGTCCAGGGCTTCGTCAATATTTTTCAATACTTTTGTTTTATAATCCGCGCCGGAAGGAATAGGAGGCCCCGCTTTTCTCCCGGATGGTTTATGTTTACCGATACCTTGGAACGGGATGGCTTTATTGCCGTTTATTTCGACAGGTACTTCCCGACCCAATACATTTTTAGCTAACTTCATAATGACTCCTGCATATTTTAGGCTTTCAAGAAGCAGTTGAGTTGAATCTTATTTTAATAAAAATCCACATATGTTACTGATTATTCCTGATATCCGGCAACTGAATTAGTGAGTAAAAAAGCCCGGCCGGAAAAAGATTTTCAAATTCCTCTTGTGACAGTAATATTGAATCCATAAATTAATAACTACTCTGGTAGGCAATATACTCAAAAAAATTTAATGCAGGCAATATGAAAAAAATAATCTCGCTTCTTCAAAATATCGGATTCACGCAATATGAGTCACAGGCTTACCTTGCTCTGGTGCAGCAATCCAATGTGACAGGATACGAGCTGGCCAAAAATTCCGGCATACCGGCGTCAAAGATATACCAGATATTAAATAAACTGATTGATAAAGATGTTATTTTGCCGATTGACTCCGAACCCAAAAAATATGTCCCCGTTTCGCCGGATGAGATTCTTTCAAGGTTTAAGGGGGATTATATGCATACCCTTGATCAGCTTAGCGACAAGCTGAATAAGGTTTACTCCGAAGAGCAGTTGTCTGATAATTATATCTGGAATATTGCTGACCGGGATACCATTCTCCGCAAGGTAAATGAATTCATCGCACAAAGCAGCAAACAGCTATATTTGTCTGTTTGGGATGAAGAGGTGGATGAAATAGGCGAAAGTCTAAAACTGGCGGAAAAGAACGGGGTCCGGATTTCGATTGTTCATTTTGGGAAAAAGTCATTTGGAATCGGTAAGGAGTTCCCTCACGGGAGAGAACATCATATCCGTCTGGAACGAGGCGGCAGGAGGATCACACTTATTGTGGATGATAAAAAGGTTATTGTCGGTCATTTTCTTGAAGACGGCTCCTGCAATGCGGTGTGGACTGCTAATTCAGGATTGGTGATGCTGGCGAAGGATTACATCGTCCATGATATCTATACGATTCGAATTCATAAAAAATATGGTGACGAGGCAATGGAGCTTTTTGAGAAGGTATAATATAGGTGATAATAAACGGTTAAATATTTCATTTTGAATGATCGAAAAGTCAACGAAATACAGGAGACAATCATGTCTGATCTACACTGGAAATCAGCGATAACAAAAGTCGAACCAAACAATCTGTCAGTCAGGGGTTATAAGCTTGATGAATTAATGGGGAATGTGAGTTATGCCCGGATGGTTTACCTTTTGTTTAAAGGCGATATGCCTTCGGAGAATGTTGGAAAGATGATCGAGGCCATCCTGGTATCATCAGTGGATCACGGCACAACACCGCCGTCGGTGCTGAGCGCCTTGACGGTCGCTTCTACCGGAGCGCCGATGAACGCGGCTGTGGCAGCCGGGATTTTATCAATTTCCAAGTACCACGGAGGAGCGATAGAAGATTGTATGCATATTCTTCGTCAGGGGATGGATCTTGTAAAAAACGACGGTAAAAGTTTTGACGAGGCGGCAAAAATCGTGATTGATGATTACCAGGCGATCAAAAAACGGCTGTCCGGATTTGGCCATCGGGTGCATACAGATGACCCCCGCACAAAAAAACTGTTCAGCATTGCCCGGGAGCTTGGAGTAGCCGGTGATTATGTTCAAATGGCCGATGCTTTTGTTAGAATGCTTAAAAAGGAAACAGGTAAAATTCTGCCATTAAATGTTGACGGCGCGATTGCGGCGCTGCTGTGTGAAATGGATTTTGATCCGATGCTGGCAAACGCCTTTTTTATGATTGCCAGGGTTCCCGGTCTGGTGGCGCATGTTTATGAGGAAAAACTACGCTATAAACCAATGCGTAAAATCCATCCCACCGATGTGGAGTATGACGGGCCGGATGACAGGAAGTAAAAAGTAAGAAGTAGGAAGTAGGAAGTAAGAATTGTTAAGAGTTAAGAGTAGGGGGTGTGATGCTCGCGCCCGAAGAGGGTAGGATAAGAAAAAAGATAAAAGATAAAAGATAAAAGAAAGAAGATTGGAACGGTTTTGATTCCTTCGAAAATGTCATCCTGGAAGGATCTTTGTCCGGTTCGGGAGTGGTTTAGAAGTAAGAAGTAGGAAGTAAGAAGTAGGAAGTTAGAAGTAAGAAGTAAGAAGGTGGGAGCAGGATTTTGTGTCATTTGACTATAATTAATGAAAGGAAATGATTTATGAGCGGTCAGGTTTTGGAACTATTGCCTGAAATTAATGAAATAAAAGAAAAACAACTAAGAGAGAAGGTCATTGCGTGCTGGTCAGAAGCGGTAGAATACAGAAACTGGACAAACGCGGAGCTGAAATCCATTCCGTTTACCCTGTTGGCCGATAATGTAAAAATACATTTTATCGAACATGTCAGAACCTGCTGTAAAATGGCCATCGCTTGTGATAAGGTTCTTGATGATGCATATGGTTCAAGAAAAACACCGGTAAACAGAGATTATTTGATCGCCGGATCACTGCTCGCGGATGTGGGGAAGCTGTTTGAGTTTGAAAAAAAGGCTGACGGGACCATCATTAAAAGCGAATACGGAAAGCACATCCGGCATCCGTTCAGCGGTGTGGGACTGGCTTTCAAACATGATATTCCGTCAGAAGTTATGCACATCATCGCGGTTCATTCAAAAGAGGGCGCGGGTGAAAAACGCTCACCGGAAGCAATTATTTTTCACCATGTGGATTTCATTGATTTTGAGCTCGTAAAATAAATTGGCGGCGACTGACTTATTGCAAATGAATAGTTAAAAGTCTCTGCTGTAATGAATATGAATTGTGGCAAAATATAAATAATCCTATAATATTATTCGGCGCTTTTACGGGCCGGATTGTAAAAAATCAAAAGGGGTGAAAAATGTCGAAGTATAAAATCGCCTGGCTCCCCGGTGACGGAGTAGGTAACGATGTGATGGAAGCGACGCGTATAGTTTTGGACGCATTGAAATTTGATGCCGAATATATTCATGGTGATATCGGCTGGGAATTCTGGCGGCACGAAGGCGAACCTCTGCCGCAGCGTACGATTGATATGATGAAGAATACGGATTGCGCGCTTTTTGGGGCGATTACCTCCAAGCCAAAAGAGGAAGCGGCAAAGGAACTTGACGCAGAGCTGGCAGATAAAGGATTTGTGTATTTCTCACCGATCGTTCGGTTACGTCAGGAATTTAACCTGCATACAAATCTAAGGCCTTGTAAAGCGTATCCGGGCAATCCTCTGAACTTCAAAGAGGGCATTGATCTGGTAATTTTCCGTGAAAACACGGAAGGAATGTACGGTGGAGTTGAATTTCATCCGATTCCGCAGGAAGTGTTTGACGTTTTGAGTAAAAATCATCCGAAAATGAAAAAATTCGGTCAGTACGGACTCGATAATCTCGCTATGTCCACAAGAATTATGAGTCGGCAGAAATGCGATAATATTGTCACTCAGGCATTTGAATACGCCAAAAAACACGGTCGGAAATCGGTCACAGTTGTGGATAAGCCGAATGTTCTGCGTGAAACAGGCGGGTTAATGGTGCGGACAGCGCGTGAAGTGGCAAAAAAATATCCTGATATTCAGATGTGGGAAACCAATATTGACGCCCAGACGATGTGGCTGCTGAAAAATCCTTTTGATTATGATGTGCTGGTTGCAGAAAACATGTTTGGTGACATTCTTTCGGATCTGGCGGCTCAGTTGGTCGGCGGTTTAGGATTCGCCTCCAGCGGAAACATCGGTGATGATTACGCGGTGTTTGAACCGACTCACGGCTCGGCACCAAAATACGCCGGGCAGTATAAGGTGAATCCAATGGCCATGTTCCTGACCGCAAAACTGATGTTGGACTGGCTGGGAGAAAAGAAAGATGCTGAAAGGCTTGAAGCCGCCATCGCAAAAGTAATTAAAGCAGGGAAAGTAAAAACCTACGATATGGACGGGAAGAATACCTCGCTCGAAGTCGCTGAGGAAGTTGCGCGGAATCTCTGATTCTATCCGGAACCTTTACATCATTTAAATATTGACAAAAATTAATAACTGCGGGGTAAGCTTTCGTTTACCCCGCCCTGTTTTGCGGCGGAGGAAACATGCAAAATATCACTTATAAACTTGCTGAATTTACAAAAGAACTGAAATATGAAAATCTGACAGAAGAGACCGTCACCAACGTAAAAAGGTTTCTGCTCGACTCGATCGGTTGCGCTTATGGTGGCAGTCAGACAGAAGATGTTGAAATTATGCTCGATTTTTATAATGAAATGGGCGGTAAAGCGGAAGCGACTGTCATCAATTCAGATAAAAAATTACCCATGATCAACCAGGCGCTCTTAAATTCATTGATGATCAGAGCGCTGGATTATAATGAT
Organism: Calditrichaceae bacterium; assembly: GCA_050178385.1. Classification (GTDB taxonomy): domain Bacteria; phylum Calditrichota; class Calditrichia; order Calditrichales; family JBFXGD01; genus JBFXGD01. Next base: position 25,736 of record JBFXGD010000007.1, on the reverse strand, counting down.
ATTTACTGGGATCAGGACCCGTCACATCCAAGTGATATCATACCGGCCGCGTTGACGCCCGCGGAAGTGCTTCACAAAAGCGGTAAAGATCTGATTACGGCGATTGTCCTTGCCTATGAATGGGAAATGCGGATGTGTGAATTCGCGATACCGGGTATCAGGGAGCGTAAATGGCACCATGCCACGCTTACACAGTTTGCTTCGCCGTTGGTTTCTGGTAAAGTACTTGATTTATCTGTGGATGAGATGGTTCACGCCATCGGGATTTCCGGCAGCCATAATCTCACATTGGGAGCGGTTACGGCAGGGAAATTAACGATGATGAAGAACACGGTTGATCCGATGGCTACTCAGGCCGGATTATATTCAGCTCTGCTGGCAAAGAGAGGTTATGAAGGCCCCGCGCATGTCATCGATGGAAAAGAAGGGTTGACTGATACATTTGGCGGACGTTTCGATTTGAATATCCTTACTGACGGGTTGGGAGAGACTTTCCGCATCAATAAATGCTCAATGAAAGCGTTCCCTACCGAAGCGCTGACCCATACACCGCTATCAGCCGTAATAAAAATAATGAAGGAACAAAACATTTCCAAAGATGATATCGATGAAGTAACAATAGGCACTGTAGCCCGAGCCGCTGATATTCTTGCCGACCCGACAAAATATGATCCAAGAACCAGGGAAACGGCAGATCACAGCCTGCCTTACTGTATATCGGCGGCGATCGTTGACGGCAGTGTTACTCCGGCATCCTTTAAAACAGAAAAAATCATGGATAAGGAAGTGCGGTCTTTTCTTCCCAAAATTAATGTGGTTGCTGATCCGGAATTTGAAAAAACCTTTCCGGGGCTTAAGCAGGCCAGCGCGGAAATCAAAACAAAAGACGGTAAAAAACATAAAATTATACTTGATTATCCCCTTGGAGATTACCGTGAACCAATGGATGAAAAAACGCTGCTTTCAAAATTTGATTCCATGGTTATACCGGTGGTTGGGAAAGCAAAGCGTGACCGGTTAGTGGATGCCATCATGAGTATCGAAAAGGAAAAAGACGTGGCGGATTTTATGAGATTACTGATGAAATAAATCCAACTAATTGTGTAATTATTATAAAGTGCCCGGTGGGAAATCAGTGATGATCTCATCGGGCATTTCTTTTGTCGCTTTAATGTCGTCTTACATAACTTTAGGCCAGGGGATTTAGTATAATGAGCAATTATCCTAAGCGGATTCGCGACAGATTAAAAGAAGGAAATCTTTCAGAATAACGCATTATGTCAGCTGTTTTACTTCGATAACACGAAATGCTTCGCAATATTTGTATGACCCGTGACTGACGGAAACCCTTTCCTTAAGATACTTTTCGACTTTTGAAAAATCCGGGAACTGGGATTTATGGCATCGGAGCAGCTCAAGTTTGAATTCAATCAAATCAGAAATATCTTCAAAATGATTTGGTTTATTTGTCGCGAAAAAATAAATCTTCTCAACTTTATGCTGAGGTCCGGGATACATTAAATTGTTTTTAGCGGCAAAACAGGCGTCAAAGACTGCAATGGCAGCGGTGCGGTGGTCGCGGTGAAAAAGATTAAGGCTGTCAAAGTCATTATTCGCGGGATCGAATGAAAAAATAATTTCCGGCTTATACTGTTTTATTATCTTTACTAAACTGCTGCGTAAGTCCTCGTCGTACTCAAGGAAGCCATCTATTTTATCAAGAAAAATGACATCTTTAAGCCCTAATTTTTTTGCTACATCAAGTTGTTCTTTTTTTCTGGTTTCAACGCGTTCTTCACGGGAATCGCTTTTTGCCTTGAAACCATTTTCTCCATTGGTCAAAATGACAAAAACAGCCTCATACCCCTCTATTAAAAATTGATGTAAAGTTCCTGTACATGAGAATTCAAGATCGTCGGGATGCGCGGCAAAACATAAAATTGTCTTCATTTAGAATCGCTTTGAAATAGTGATAGGTTCTGAAATATACAGAAAATAAAAAATACATGCCAATTCGCCATTTAAGTGAAAGGATTTAATAAAGATTGGACAAATATGTGTTCCAAAAATTGTTCCAACCGAGAAAATGAAACAAAATGTTTCAGACGATGTTCATTGCTATAAAACCCTTATTCATCAACGAACTTGAGAATGTGTGAATCAGATTGTTTCAAATTGGCATTAGTAAATCAATTTTTTGATATTCTAAAACAATTAGTTAACGCCATTAACTAAGGCTCCGCTGATTGGCACAGCCTTTGCATCATCAAAAGATAATTATTTCACAAGGGGGGATAGGAAAGAGCCTTATTCCATTATTTAAATATTAACTATTTAATTGCGAGGGGTGTATTATGTTGGTAAAAAGATTAATGTATTTCATTATGGCTTTAATGTTTGCGATGTTTGTCGGCTGTTCCAGTGACAGTGATGACGGCGGCAGCAGCACGGTTATTAGTGATTTTGATGCAGTCCAGCCGATTGTGGACGCGAGTGTAAATGTTGATGTTACACCTATCGTGACAGCACAGGTTTTGTATGATAATATTAATGATGGTGATGATACAAACAATTACGTAATAGTCAGCGTCAGAAGCGCGTCTCATTATGAAATCGGCCATATCCCGGGCGCGATCAATATTAACTGGAGAGATATCGCAAAAGCAGACAAGCTTACAGCTCTTGAGGCAAGAATCGCTTCTGTGCAGAATAGTGGTAAGATTGCCGTTTATTGTTATACAGGCCATACGGGCGCAGTTGCAACTACTATTTTGCGAGCGCTTGGTTATGACGCTTATAATGTCAAGTTTGGTATAATGGACTGGACAAAAGATGACGCGGCCAGAGGCGGTGTCGCGCCGTTCAGCGAAGAGACCAGTTTTGACTATGAACTGGAAACGACTATTAATGCTTCTTCAACATATGACCTGGCGAATCCTGAATTCAGTTCTTCAGCAAATGCTGATGATATTATATTGGCGTCTTCGGATCTTTATGCTTCATTAGGGTCGGCGACCTATAACGCGGATGTTCTTCATGGAGTGATTAATGATGGTGACACTAGCAATGATCCGCAGATCGTAAGTGTACGTTCCGCTGACCATTATGCAATTGGTCATATCCCGGGCGCAATCAATATTCCCTGGAAAGAAATCGCCACTAAAGATAATTTAAAAAAGATTGATCCGACTCGTCTCGTTGTTGTATATTGTTATACAGGGCATACCGGTGGTATCGCTACAACCGCTTTGAATCTTCTTGGATATAATGCTGTTAATTTAAAACATGGCATTATGTCGTGGACGAAGAATACAGCCGCGAGAGCAGGAGTGGCTCCATTTAACGAAGCAACCGGTCATGACTACCCGGTAACAGCCGGAGTTAATCCATAGAATGAATGTTTGATCTTTCTTGATGTTAAATGTTATATAAACTGGGCTCAGAAAATGAGCCTGGTTTGTTTTTTGATATGATTAAACTTACTATGATATAAACACAAAAAAATGGATAAGGTCATGGTTAGAAAAATTGTTCTTCTTGTCCTCTTCGTTTTAGCGGTCACATGGATGACAGCATGTGAAGAAAAGTATCCTGTGGAAACGAAGAAATTCGCTTCTGTAGATGAAACCAGTTGTGTCAGCTGTCATACAGACAAAGATTTGTTGATTAAGGTTGCCGATGCTCTTCCCGATACCGGCGGTGAAACCGGCGAGGGCTGAGGCGGCGAAGTGCCTCAGGTTGAGGCATGGGAACGTGTTTTTGTTAGAGCAGAATTTCTTACTTCCACGCACGGAAATCTAGGGTGTACCGCCTGTCATAAGGGCAATCCCGAAAAATTTACAAAAACGGATGCACATACCGATTTAGTGCCATATCCGTCTTTATCAGATGCTGAGACCTATTGCGGTCCCTGCCATTCGCAGCAAGTTTCAAGTTTTGAAACAAGTCTGCACCTTACACAGGAAGGCTACCACCAGAGATTTGAAGTGCGGTCCGGCGGAATGGATCTTAGGACGGATGACGCAATGGTGGCCGGATTTACAAAAGATTGCGCGAAATGTCACGCCACATGCGGGGAATGCCATATCAGTAAACCGCGATCGGTCAATGGCGGACTGGTATCAGGGCACACCTTCAGAAGGACGCCCAGTCAGTCAAACAACTGCACCGCATGTCACGGCTCACGCGTTGGAGAAGAATATACCGGCGCTCACAGTGATAAAGGGATCTTCATGGATGTCCATTCATCAAAAGGATATGATTGCATGTTCTGTCATGACGGTCACGAAATGCATGGCGACGGTAACCCGTATGATTATCGCTATATTGAAGATTCTCAGATCATCGCTAAGTGCGAAGACTGTCATGCTGACGTAGCAACTTCAAATAGTTATCACAATCAGCATTGGTCAGGAAGCGGATCCAAATTATCATGCCAGACCTGCCATTCACAAGCCTACAAAAATTGTAACGGCTGTCATGTTAACGGTGAAGGTATCACCGGGTCATCTTATCTCACCTTTAAAATTGGTAAAAATTATCTTAAAAGCGCCACCCGGCCATATGATTTTACTCCGGTAAGACATATTCCGATTGTTCCGGATACCTATGACAACTGGGGCGGCAGTATTTCGCTTGCAAATTTTACTGCGGAACCGACATGGAAATACGCGACACCTCATAATATACAGCGCTGGACGGTTATGACCGACACGACCGGCGGAGTTTCCTGCGGTAGAGGAACCTGTCATAATGTTGGTACTTTCCTTGGAAACAGCGATAAATATTTCCTGCGTGAAGATTCTCTGACAATTGGCGTAAGCGATCCAAGTCTTCAGCAATTTCTAGACCAGGAAAAAGCAGCAAATCAAAATGTTGTAGTACCAAAAAGATAAGTGTTGAGCCAATCCGGAGGCGGAATTCATGTTGAATCCGCCTCTTTTTACCTAATCATAAGAGTAGAGTTATGAAAACGAAAATTGTTTTATCTAGCATTATGGTACTGGGTTTTCTTTCAACGAGTCTTTTTGCCCAGGGTATTCAGACAAACGGACGCATTTCGAATACGGTATATTCATATGAAGATACCACTTCGCATACACGTTTGTATCAGACCGTCCGTTTTCAGGCCAGAATGAAAGAGTGGGGAGATCTTAGATTTAATGTTTCAGGCAGGATTCTCACCGATCTTGATGAAGATCTTGCGGATGAAAGAAGATTTAACGCATACCGCATGTCCATATCCGGCAAAGGAATGTTTAATAATCTGATGGATTTTGAATTAGGAAGGCAATTTCTTCATCCCGGGTTGGTTCTGGGGAGTATTGATGGCCTGAATATGATCTTTCGTCCGATCAAAAACGTGGAATGGCAACTTTATGGCGGTGTCGAATCTCATTTTGACAAAGCTTTTGAGATCTACGAATCAGATGATGCGGCTGTTTATGGGACGGCCCTGAAATACAAGAATTTTTATGACACAGATTTTCAGGGTGTATATCTTCAAAAAACGAATTCCGGTGAAACGCAGTGGCAAATCGCAGGTTTGAATTTATATAACTCATCGGTCAATAATCTGAGGATTATGTTGCAGACTCATTATGATTTGGTAAATGACCGCCTGCATCGTTTCTACTTGTCCGGAAGATATCGCGTGTCGAATAAATTTAGCGCTAACCTTTACTTTAAGCAGCAGCATCCGCAAATTTATGGTGACTCATATTTCCGTATTTTTGATTTGGAAGAGTACACCCTAAGCGCGTTTAACGGTTCTTACGCGCTGACAGATGAATACTATCTTAGCGCGGAATATCAGTTTCTCCAGATGGAAGACGCAGACGGACAGAGGGTACTGCTGACACTGAATAATTCTAATGGAGCGTTGGGATTCATTTTTGAAACCGGTGATCTGGGTGATCAGGCAGGTGTAACGGTCGATTACGGATACCAGGTTACACCAAAGCTTCTGGCATCACTCAGTGTTGACTATTCTCAATACCGATTTGAGGAAGTGTATGAGTACGAAGATCAGTTGGCAAATGCTGTCAGGGCATCATATAGTTTCTCAAAAAACTGGAGCGCTGATCTGGAATATCAGTGGCTGACAAACCGGGAGAAAGACTCGGATCAACGTATATTAAACCATATCCATTTCATTTGGTAAAAGGTGCTGTCGTATGAAAGTCATATCAGTTGTAACCATCGTAATGTTCTGTCTGACCGGTTTTGCCAATGCTCAGGCTCCGGATCAGATAATATTCTCGCATCAATTGCATGCGGAAGATGTCGGCGCAGCCTGCACAGATTGTCATGCCAATGCCAGTAGCAGTCTTTCGCAGACGGATAATTTGCTCCCGGCAATGGAGACTTGTAATAGCTGCCATGATCCGGATGAAGTAGAATGCGCTATGTGCCACACAAATACCGATGAACCGGGTGTCGCCCAGCGTGTCGTTGATTATGGAAGTAAATTTCCTCATAAAACACATGTGTCAGGTGATAAAAACTGTTTGACCTGCCATCAGGGGATAGATAAAAAAGAAAAAGTTGGATCCTCGCATATACCCGATAATCAGGTTTGCGCCACTTGCCATGAAAATCCGGATTACAGTGAGAATAAGCAGGCTTGTTTAAGCTGTCATGAATCAGATATGAAATTTGTGCCTGAGACACACCGGCTTAACTGGAAAAAAGACCACGGTATGATGTCACAGACAACTTCATGCAACCACTGTCATCAGAATAGTTATTGCACGACTTGTCATGAAGGCGACAATTTGAATCGTGAAGTACATCCGCTTAATTTCAGACAGACTCACGGGATGCAGGCCAAAGGGAATAAAGACAATTGTTTGACCTGCCATGAAGAGTTTTCATTCTGCATCGACTGCCATCAGACAGAGAGAGTTATGCCCCAAAACCATGCTTTTGCAAACTGGTCAAATACGGTTCCGGGAAACGGTGGCAGACATGCGAGAGTCGGCCGGTCTGATTTTGATAACTGTATGAGTTGTCACAATGATGCTTATACGGATGTAGTTTGTGTCACCTGTCATGGAAAGTAGTGAGGAATTAATGCTTTTGAAACGAGTGCTATTATTGCTATTCGCAGCCGCGGTATTTGCTTTTGGACAGTCCAACGAAGATTGTATGGAATGCCATAGCGATCCGGATCTGACAAGGATGATCAATGACACTACGGAAGTTTCTGTTTTTGTACATGCGGAAAATTTCGAGAATTCCATTCATGGTGGATTTGAGTGCATCGATTGTCATCAGGGGATTGAAGAATTACCGCACGAGGAGATTCTGACTCCTGTGAATTGTGCCAACTGCCATGAGGATGCCCAGGAAGAATATAACCGGAGCATTCACGGTCAGGCGCTGGCAAAGGGGTCGGAAGCCGCCGCCAGCTGTACGGACTGTCATGGGGTACACGATATTCTGAGTTCAGATGAGCCGGAGTCAAAGGTCCATCACGGAAATCTAGCTTATACATGCGCGGCTTGCCATGCGAAACCGGAAGTTATTCGACTGTTTGGCAGAAGAAACGTTAATCCGGTTGCAAGTTATCTTGAAAGTGTTCACGGGAAAATGATTACCGAAGATCCCGAGGCAGAAGTGGCAACCTGTACGGACTGTCATGATTATCATGCCATCTTACCGGCCATTAATCCTGAATCACATTTGAATGCCCTGAATATACCGGAAACATGCGGTACTTGTCATGAAAGTGAAAAAGATGAATATCATGACAGTATTCACTGGAATTCATTACAGCGTGGACATGGCGAATCACCGGTTTGTACAGATTGTCACGGTGAACATGATATAAAGATGGCATCGGATAAAAACGCGACAACCAGCGGTCTTCTTCAGTCCACGAAACTTTGCGCAAGCTGTCATTCTTCTCCAACACTCATGTCGAGATTCGGATTGGATGCTGAGCGGCTGGATTCCTATATGAAAAGCTATCACGGTTTGGCCGCGCTGAAAGGATCTCCTGAGGTGGCAACCTGTACAAGCTGCCATGAAACACACGCGATCAAATCAAAATCGGATAGTCTGGCGAGTGTTCATCCCGCGCATCTGCAGGAAACGTGCGGCAATTGCCATGCAAATATTTCGGACAGTTTTGTTAAGATTGATGTGCATCCGATAAATCAGCAGGTCAGAAATCCGATCGCTTTCTTCATTAAAAACTTATATATATGGATGATTGTTGTTGTGATCGGCGGAATGTTCATCCACAATCTGATCATCCTTGTTCATCATATCCGTGAAAAAAGAAAAGCGGACAAATACGCGGAACGTGTGCCGAGGTTTCAGTCGTTTGAAGTTTATCAGCACATGTTGATGTTTCTTAGTTTTACCTTGCTAGCGATTACAGGCTTTGCGCTGAAATTTCCGGAAGCGGGCTGGGTAAAACTACTTGTCTCACTCGGTATGACAGAGGTCATACGATCCGTAACCCACAGAGTCGCGGCGGTTGTTATGGGTACAATCTCATTGGTTCAATTGGGATATCTTTTGTTCACTCAGAAAGGACGAAGAGAACTAATAGAATTAATGCCGACGCTGGATGATGTGATCGGATTATGGAAAAATATTTCTTTTTATCTGGGACTGAGTAAGGATAGACCTCGTTTCGGGCGATTTGATTATGCCGAAAAGGCTGAATATCTGGCTCTGATTTGGGGTGTGATTGTGATGGGGGCAAGCGGTCTGGTGTTGTGGTTCCCTGAAATTTTTATAGGTTTTCTCCCGACCTGGCTATTTGAAACCTCGGAGGTGATTCATTATTATGAGGCATGGCTGGCTACTCTTGCGATTGTAATCTGGCACTGGTTCTTTGTTATTCTCCATCCTGAAAAATATCCGATGAGCACGACCTGGATGGATGGGAAAATTACTTTGGATGAAATGAAGCATCATCATCCGCTTGAGTATGAAAAGCTGATGGAGCAAAAAGACAATTCACATCAACCCAAAATATAGGGTATTTATTATCCGGTTGCCGCTCCAAACGAATATAGCAGTATAATTTCCGGTCACTGATGATTGGAAATTGTTTGGAGCGGCAACCGGATCTTTATAAATAAAGCGATTGTGTTCCAGAGTACCATGGATGAATATGATGAGAATCTGGCTGACATTATTAATTTTGTTAGCCGGCAGTAATCTATTTGCTGTCGATGACGAAACCTGCCTTGAATGTCATTCTGATCCCGAGCTGACAGTTCAGCGCGGAAACAGGATGGTTTCGCTTTATATCAATCCGTCGGTTTTAAAAAATTCGGTGCATAAAGATGTGGAGTGTATTAGTTGCCACCCCGACGCGGATGTAGAAGAATTCCCTCATCCTGAAAGGTTAACTCCTGTCCACTGTGGCGATTGTCATGATGATACGCAGCTTGAATTCGATTCAGGAATTCACGGAATGGCTCTCAAGCAAAAACAAATATATGCCCCTAATTGCAGTGAGTGTCATGGAAAACATGATATTCTCTCGCCAGAGAACCCAAAATCTCCATCATATAAAATGAACATCCCCTTTCTTTGCGGTAAATGCCACAGAGAGGGCGCCCCGGTCGCGCGTGTTTATAATATCACAGAACATAATATTCTTGAAAATTACAGCCTGAGTATTCATGGAGAAGGTTTATTTAAAAAAGGATTGATTGTCAGCGCCGCGTGCGCCGATTGTCACGGAAGTCACTTTATTTTGCCCCATACTAATACTAAATCATCTATTTCACCAAGGAATATCGCATCCACCTGTATGAAATGTCACAGCCGAATCGAAGATGTTCATGTCAAAGTGATTGAAGGTGAAAAATGGAGCAGAGATCCCGGTTCTATCCCGGCGTGCACCGATTGCCATCTCCCGCATAAAGCGCGAAAGGAATCGCTAACATTAAAAGTATCTGACAAATCATGTCTTAAATGCCACGATGATCAGAATATCCACAAAATCAAGAATGGCGAAATTATTAATCTGCAGGTTACAAAAACCACTATCTCTGAATCGGTTCATAATGAAGTTAGCTGTGTAAAATGCCATTCGGATGTTAACCCGCAATTGGACCGGCCGTGTAAAACGGCTGGACCTGTTGATTGTTCGGGCTGCCATACAAAGATAGGCGAAGAATACATGGCCAGCGGGCACGGGAAAGGGTACAAGGAGGGAAATAATCACGTACCGTATTGTACCGCCTGCCATGGTTATCATGATACAAAATCATCACTGGATGAAACATCCAATACGTACAGGGCGAGCATACCAAAGTTGTGCGGGGAATGCCACCGTTCAGACAGCAGTCTGGAAGAGACCCGGCATTTATCACAAACAAACGCGTTATTCGATTATTCAAAAAGCGTTCACGGCCGGGGCCTGACCGAGAAGGGGTTGCTGCCGAGCGCGGTTTGCACGGATTGTCATACCGCGCATATGGAGCTCAATCACGAGGATACCCGTTCATCTGTCCATCCCAAAAATATTCCGGCTACCTGTGCCACATGTCATAGGGGAATCTATAAGGATTATACAAAAAGCATTCATTTCTCAGTGGATGACCGGGAAATGGAAAAGCTCCCGACATGCACACAGTGTCATTCTTCACACAAGATAACCGAAGTGGAGAAAGACCAGTTTATGACCGAGGTAACCGATCAATGCGGAACCTGCCATAAAGAACTTTCCGAGACTTATTTGCAGACCATGCATGGAAAAACATACCAGCTTGGTTATCTAAAATCGGCGAAATGTTCAGACTGCCATAATTCACATCTTATTTTTGGTATCAATGATCCGAATTCCAGTGTCGGGCTGCATCATATCGTGAATACTTGTCAAAAATGTCATGATGACGCGAATCAGCGATTTACGGGATATCTGACGCATGCCACTCATCATGATCCGGTAAAATATCCGATCCTTTATTATACATACTGGGCGATGACAATCCTGCTTGTAAGCGTATTCGGTTTTTTCGGCATACATACGCTTTTGTGGCTTCCACGCTCTTTCCGTCATCTTAGAGAAAGGCAGAAACAAAAAAAAGAACCGCAGACAAGATATTACATACGGCGCTTTGAATTTTCACAGAGGCTCACACATATATTTGTAATTATCAGTTTTATTTTGCTCGCGCTAACCGGGATGATGCTAAAGTTTTCGGGTATGCCCTGGGCCGGATACCTGTCGAAATTAGTCGGCGGTGTGGAGGCAGCCGGATGGATTCACAGGTTTGCGGCCATATTGACGGCGGGTTATTTTACAAGTCATCTCTACCAGTTGATAAAAAGAAAAATCAGCCGCAAGACGCCATGGAAAGATTTTATATTTGGACGGGATTCCATGATGTTCAATAAAAAAGATGCTGCCGATTTCTGGGGAACTCTTAAATGGTTTCTGGGAAAGGGAGAACGGCCGGATTACGGGAAATGGACATACTGGGAAAAATTTGATTATTTCGCGGTTTTTTGGGGCGTGGCGGTGATCGGATTATCGGGCTTGATGCTTTGGTTCCCTGAATTTTTCACAAAATTTTTCCCCGGATGGCTGATTAACGTGGCTACAATTATTCACAGTGATGAGGCGCTGCTGGCCGTTGGGTTCATTTTTACGATTCATTTTTTTAATACACATCTGAGACCCGAAGCCTTCCCGATGGATAAAGTAATATTTACAGGGCTTGTTCCCATTGAAGAATATATGAAAGATCGTCCCGAAGATTATGCAGAACTTAAGAAAAGCGGCGCATTAAAAAAGATGGTTGTGAAAGAATACATATCGAAACGCAGGGAGCGGTTTATTCATGTATTGGGATTTACCTTTCTTACAATAGGAATTGTACTGATACTATTAATTATATATTCAGTATTATTTGGATATAAAATTTAAATAATAAAAAAAATCATAATATTACTAACAAAGGAATAGAGAGATGAGAGTATTTGGATACGCATTTATGTTATTGTTCGTTCTCGGAATTCTGGCATGTTCCGAAGATACTTCACCGGTCGTCAGTGTTACGCACCCTGATGGATGGAGCGAAATAACAATTAGAGATAATGCCGTGGTCAAGGCCGAAGTTTTCCACTCTAATAAAGTGGCTGAAGCAGGAGCAACTTCCTGCAAATCATGTCATGGAGAAAATATTCTGTCCGCGGAGGCGGGAACATTCTGTGTGGATTGTCATAAAGATTATCCTCGCGCCAGCTATCCTCACCCGAGTGGCTGGACACTCGCCGGTCCTGTTTTCCATGGCCAATTTGTGAAAGGTGTTCTCAATGAATCGGTCACCACATGCAACAAATGCCACAGCGGTGAGAATTCGCTTGCAAGACCATCAAGTTCTTGCGGAGATACAGGAACAAATTGTCACGGGATTTAGCATTATAAGAAAAAAAAAGACTGCCCGCGGGCAGTCTTTTTTTATTTAAGCAATTCTTTGGCTTTATCGACAATATTTACCGCTCTCAGGCCATAACGATCCAGAAGTTCATCCGGCGTGCCGGATTCGGCGTATGATTCCAAACCGATGAATCCCATTTTAACCGGAGCAGTTTCAGTTACAACCCGGGATACGATGCTTCCAAGGCCGCCGTCAAGCAGATGTTCCTCGACACATAAGATCGCTTTGGTTTCCCTCGCGCAGCTTGCCACCATTTCTCTATCTATGGGCTTAACAGTATGAAAATCAACAACCCGCGTGGAAATACCCAGGTCTTCCAGTTCATCGGCCGCCTTTAAGGCTTCAACGACCATTAAACCCATGGCCGCGATGGTGATATCACTGCCATCCCTGAGCAAATTTGCTTTGCCAAGTTCCAGCTTTGAGTGATCATTATACACTTCAGCAGACTTCGGCCGGCCGGTTCTTATATAAACAGGACCTTTGTGATTCAAAATCTGAGGCATCAGCTGTTTGACCGCGACTTCATCGGCAGGGATAACAACAGTAAAGCCGGGTAACGCGCAGGCAAGCGCGATATCTTCGATACCCATCTGCGAAGGCCCGTCTTCGCCGATACTGATACCCGAGTGAGATCCGCATATCTTTACATTGAAATTAGGATATGCAACGGATTGACGAAGCTGGTCGAAACCCTTGCTCATTAAAAATGTGGCAAAACTGCTCGCGAACGGAATTTTTCCTCCTGCCGCGAGGCCTGCCGCAATTGAGATCATATTGGCCTCGGCGATACCTATGTTGAAAAATCTGTTCGGAAACGCGTCCTGAAACCTGTTTGAATAGGTTGATTTTGATAAATCAGCGTCAAGGACGACAATATTCTCATTTGTTTTGCCAAGTTCAACAAGGGATTCGCCATAGGCCTGACGGGTTGCTTTCCCGAGATTATATTCTTTTTTCATTTTTATTACCTGTTCTTTCAGAAGGTTAAAATACTCAGATTTGTTCTCTTGCATTCGCAAGTTCCTGCAGCGCGGTTTCCAGCTCAGCGGCTGTGGGCGCCACACCATGGAATTTATTGTTATTCTCCATAAAGGAAACTCCTTTTCCTTTTACAGTGTGGGCAATAATCACGCTTGGTTTACCTTTCGTTGTCCTGGCTTCCTTAAGAGCGTCAACAACGGCAGCCATATCATGACCGTCAATATCGATAACATGCCAGTTGCAGGCGGCCCATTTATCTTTAATAGGATTTAAATCGAGAATGACCGAGTTGGCATCATCCAGCTGAAATCCGTTTAAGTCGAGAATTACTGTCAGGTTGTCAAGATGATGATGACCGGCATACATGGCGGCTTCCCAAATCTGCCCCTCATTGCTTTCGCCGTCTCCTATCACCACGTAGGTATGATAATCGGCGCCGTCAAGCCTGGCGGCCAGGCTTAACCCGATTCCCGTGGATATGCCCTGTCCCAAGGATCCGGTAGAAGTTTCAAGTATCGGCAATACACGCTTATCGGGATGTCCCTGAAGAGGGCTTCCGAGTTTGCGCAGTGTTTTAAGATGACCCTTGTCGAGAAAACCCGCCTCCGCCAGAGTCGCATATAAAACAGGCGCCGCGTGCCCTTTGCTGAGAATAAAACGATCCCTGCCGCTCCAATTGGGATTTTCCACATCATAATTCATGATTTCAAAATACAAGGCAGTCAGAATTTCAACCGCCGAAAGTGACCCGCCGGGATGTCCGGACTGGGCTTCATAAATCATCTTTACCACTTCCTGGCGAATGGTGTTAGCGGTAATTTTTAGCTCTTTTAAATCGCGTCCCATGATAAATCTGTTCTTTCTGTATTTAATATGATAAAAAATTTATCGGTTGTATGCTTAAATCATTATTAATCAAGAAATTCAACTTCTGTTTCATGATCGATAATACCGGCTTCAAAACCTCGTTTCAGGATAGTTTTAATCGCTTTCCTGCCTTTCTCGCCATAGTCAAGAGTCCAGTGGTTGACATACATCCCGACAAACTTATCAGCCAATTTTGGATCCATCTCTCCGGCAAATTTCAGGGCGTATTTCAGCGCGTCTTTTCTGTTATCGAGAGAATATTGAATACTGCGCTTTATGAAATCCGATACTTCGCGCATGAGCACTGAGCCGAGATCACGGCGTATCACATTTCCTCCAAGAGGCAGAGGAAGACCCGTCTCTTTGTACCACCATTCTCCCATATCCACTATTTTGTTCAAACCCTGTTCGGCATAAGTGAGCTGTCCCTCATGGATAATCAAACCGGCTTCATATTCGCCGGAAAGTACTTTTGGAATGATCTGATCAAACGGGACTATATCATAATCGATAAGCGGATTATATAACCTGAGCGCGAGTAAGGCGGTGGTCAGGGTTCCGGGTACAGCGATTTTAACGTTCTGGAGATCGCGGGCATTAAGATTCTTTTTGGAAACGACCATCGGTCCGTATTTATCACCCATACTTGATCCGGTTGGCATGAGGATATATTTATCCGCAACATATGGATAAGCATGAATAGAAATTGCAGAAACTTCATATTCGCCATTCATGGCTTTTTGATTAAGAGTCTCGATATCACTTAAAATATGTGTGAACTTCAGGTTACCGGTATCAAACACATCATTCGCGAGCGCGTAAAACATAAAGGCGTCATCAGAATCCGGGCTATGTGCAATTCGAATTTCTTCCATTATTAATCCTTATTTTGTTAAAAATATTAAATATAAAACTTAAGATTTTAAGAGCGGTTTTGCAAGAAATTAAACCAAAATGTGCGCTACTTCTCACTAGTGGAGGTCAGATGATATACAACGATTCCGGGAATATCCCGATCATATAAATCACGGTAATAATAGGTAAATTTTTCATGCTGTTTATAAAACGGTCTCAGATGGTTTAAAACGGTTTCTTCAAAGGGATCAAAGTGAGACGAAACAAACCATACACTCTTTGAATCGTCACGGATTTCTGAAATCATTTTTTCCAGTTTTTCACCGCTTTTAACATCGGTTTCAGACAATCCGGTTGATTGTTCAGCAAGATCTTTTCCATAGTATAGAAAAAGGTAATTATAGCAAAAATCTGCGCCGACAAGAATGGGTTCGTTGGGGGCAGTTTTTAATTTTAAATCCATGACCACTTGGTCCCATGGCTCGCGGGTGATGGATGAATTGTGTTTATGCAAACCAATCACAGCGATTATAATCAAGAGGAGAAGAGATAGCCTGAACAACGGACGATTGGATATTTTGTTTATCCCGAAAGCAGTCAGCGCGTAAAAAGGAACAGCGGCAAATATAGTGTACCGAACCTGAAACATAGGAGATATGACATGGGAAATAATGAAAGGTATGATGATCGGAAATGCGGCCCAGCAAAGTAAAAATAAAATGCGGTGCTGCTCACCCTCTTTAACTTTATTCCTGATAAATAGAAATGATGTTAAAAAAGCGAATGGAAATAAAAAAATAAACAGGGGAAGATAGCCTGCGTATTGTTCAAAGATACCCGCGAGATGAATGAGGTTTGGACTTTTGATCCAGAACTCATTACGGACGCTCAGTATCATTCTGAAATAATAAAAAAAATAAGGCATGAACAAAAAGATGGCGGCGCTGCCGGAATATAGGACATGAAGGAGCCGCTTCAATGAAAGGCGGCCGTTCCGCCAGACATAATATGCCCAGAACCACTGAAATAAAAGTAAAAACCATCCGTACACGTGCGCGTAGAGGATCAATGCGATAGTGAGAATATAAATAAAAACACGGCTGGGTTTGACTTCATCCAGCAAATTTATAAATGAATAAACCGAAACCAATCCAAGAAATTGCAGCATGCTGTACACCCGTAATTCCTGGGCATAATAGACCTGAAAAGGGGACAGAACAAACAGGATAACGGTGATAATAGCGGTGTTTTTATCAAATAGTGAGCTGATTATCTGAAAAACAAGAAAAACGCTCAACAGGCTGAAAAGAACAGAGATGCTTCTCGCGGCAACGATACCGGTACCAAATATTTTTAGCCAGAAAAACAAGGTGAACGGGAAAAGCGGCAGGGCCGGATCACTAAAAGCAGATGAAAGCATTTCCCAAAATGGCTCTGTGGCAAATGCCATGATCGCGGCTTCGTCGAGCCAAAGGCTGTCTTTTCCAATATGGTAAAATCTGGTAAACAGTGCGGTAATACCAATAAGAACAATAAGAGTTTTGTCGGATATCGGAATTCTTTTTGACAGATCAACAAATGGTATTTTCATAAAAGCAATTTAAATCAGGAACATGAAAAAAGGAATTTTTTTGTTGATTCGTAAATGGGTTAACTTGTATACTAAATCCGTGCCGCGCGGAATGATTTAACCGTTCAAATTTAACAAACACGGAAATCACATGCCATCTTCTATTCTTACTTATTTGAGAAACCTGTTTTTGAGACCGCATCTGTTAAAATTTTCGATTGTCGGTACCAGCGGCGTACTGGTTAACATGTTTGTGCTTTACACGCTTACGGAATATTTCAAAATCTATTATATGATTTCGAGTATCATCGCGATCGAGCTTTCAATACTGGCCAATTTTACTCTGAATGACGCGTGGACCTGGTCAGACAGGAAAAAAAGTGGTATTTATGGCCGGATTGTCCGCTATCATCTTTCAGTGGGTATAGCGGCAGTGCTGGCTAACGGAGTTTTTCTGATTGTTCTGACTGAAATGTTTGATGTCTATTATCTTTTCTCAAATTTAATCGGAATTGCCGTGGGCATGCTGATGAATTTTGTGATAAATGATCTGTGGACGTTTGCCGGCGATGACCCGCGCTCGACGGGAAAGTGATTGGTGCACATATAAAAAATGGCCGCAGCAAAAGAACGTATTTGTTCAATATACTATTCCTGTTGATGACGGCTTTCGGACGTTTGATTTAAAATACTGTAAGGCCCGGATAACTGCTTCATCAGATAAAATTTTTTCTGCGCCAAACAGGCGCTCTCAATGATAAACAGAATAGAACGCTTAAAATTTTAAGCGATTATAATTTGAAATTTTTGTTATATTTATGAAGGACATCAATCCAGAAAGGAATTTAATATGGGCCAGGCTCCCGGAACAGTAAATCACTCAGTATTTCATCCCTCGACAAAACTCTACCGGTTTACAATTCTATTGTTTGTCTCCCTGCTGACTTTTGGCAGCTACTTCGCGTATGATATAATCGGGGCGATTGCACCGACTTTGGTTGAAGAGCTTGGCGCTTCCCGGGGGACTGTCGGCGCGTTTTACACAATGTACAGTGTCGCGGCGATTCTCTCAGTACTTTTGGGCGGGCTTCTCATCGATTATCTCGGGACACGAAAGGCCAGTTTAATCTTTTCAATTCTGGTGTTTATTGGGGCGGCGCTTGTCGCGTTTGCGGATAATCTGACCCTTTTATTTGTTGGCAGATTCATTTTTGGAGCCGGTTCCGAACCTCTGGTTGTCGCACAAAGCGCCATTCTCGCGAGATGGTTTAAAGGAAAAGAACTCGCTTTGTCTTTTGGTATTGCCCTCACGGTAAGCAGAATGGGAACGCTGTTTAGTTTTAACACCGGAGAACTTATTGCAAGTCATTATGGCGGATATAAAGCGGCTTTGATCGCTGCCATGGTTTTTTGTTTGTTATCGCTTATAGCAAACCTGGTTTATATCGTGATGGACCGGAGAGGCGAGCACGTACTTCAATTAAAAGATGAAAGTTCAGAAGAAAAAATAGTGTTTAAGGATATTAAAAAGTTTAAACCATCATTCTGGCATATTTCAATGTTATGTGTTTTGTTCTATTCGGCCATTTTTCCGTTCACCGCGCTTTCGACAGATTTCTTTGTTGACAAATGGGGTATTTCACGCGTCGCGGAATCAAGCGGTGGATTTTTCTATCAAGTTTTTAATAATCTACTCCATATGTTTTCAACAGCCGGCGGTGTTTCTTCGATCATCATCTTCGCGTCAATGGTGCTCGCGCCGTTTGCCGGTCACCTGGTTGACAAATTTGGTAAACGGGCAAGCCTGATGATTGTCGGATCGATTGTGATGATCCCTTCCTATCTCCTGATGGGTTTTACAAATATCTATCCGGCTTATTCCATGATTATGCTGGGTGCGGCATTTGTGCTGGTTCCGGCGGCAATGTGGCCGTCCGTTCCATTGATTGTTAAAAAGGAACATGTGGGCACCGCATTTGGAATCATTACGTTTATTCAAAACATCGGACTCGCGTTGTTCCCTTATATAAACGGCTGGTTAAGAGATACTACACACACCTATACGGCAAGTATGCTCATGTTTGCCGGGCTGGGAGTTTTTGGATTGTTCTTTGCGTTTATGCTCAAAAGATCGGACCGCCGGGAAGGAGGAGCCCTGGAAGCTCCCGGAATAATGAACTAGGAAACAGGCGAATTTACTGTCCGGTGTTAATATAAATTTTGAATTCGGAATCTCGAAAATGGCTCATCATCCAAAAATACACATTGGGACATCTGGATGGTCATACAAAGACTGGGTTGGGCCGTTTTATCCTGAAGGGACAAAACAAAGCGGATATCTGGGGATTTATTCGGGCATATTTGATACGGTGGAAGTGGATTCAACATTTTATGGAATTCCAAGAGCTTCCACCGTGGAAAACTGGTTTGCAATTACAGATGAAAATTTTACCTTTGCCCCAAAAGCGCCCCAGGAAATAACTCATGAAAAAAGACTGCTCCGGTGCGAAAGCGCCTGGGAGCAATTTATTTCGACCATGAAAATACTGAAGCACAAACTCGGACCAATTGTGCTTCAGTTTGATTATAAGTTTTCATTTGATGAGCACTTCTCAAATCTTAAGAATTTTCTCAACGGTATGAATGACGATCTCCGGATTTGTATTGAAATCCGCAACAAAAACTGGCATAAAAATGAATTTTATGATCTGTTGAGAAGTCACAACGCGGCACTGGTGCTGAATGATCTTTATTATCTGCCCAGAGTAATTGAACTGACCGCCGACTTTACCTATGTGCGATTGCTGGGCAACCGTAAACAGATTCCGGATGATTTTTCACATGTTCGCGTTAACCGTGACAAAGACCTTGACTGGTGGGCAGACTGGATCGAAAAGTTCCGGGAAAAGGAGCTGGAAGTCTATGTTTATTCAAACAACCGCTATCAGGGGCATGCGCCGCAAACCATACGATCATTAGCAACGAGAATTAACGGGTAATACCCACCGCGCTGAGCGTCTAAAACCGGTCATAATTTACCTGCTGAGAATATCTGTAAAATAATTTCATCCTCTTGATATAATAAAAAAATAATAAGAATTAAATGCTTTTGAACTTCGTTTATAAACATTGAAGTGTTATACGTGTTAAAAATTGATTTCAGGGTGGAAGTATTATCACAGTTCCCGTTGCTGAGTCGATTCAATAAAAATGTATAATATTAAATGAACTGGTTAAGTATACGCGTATTGAACTTATAAATATAAATACTTATGTAATATTATAAGGAACTCTTTAAGGTGTATCCAAGTTTACTTCGATAGAAAATATTAGATTATACTAGTTCTCATCCTTTAAAAATAAAGTGAGGAGAAAATTATGAGTATCAGCCAAAAAATTCTGGAAGATTTCCAGAAAAAGTTCAATGTGGAAGAATTTCAAAATCTGAACTGGACGGGCTCATTTGAGGAATATCTGGATATTGTTGTAAAAAATCCGGCAGTCTCAAGGAGCGCGTACCAGCGTATATATGATATGATTTTATCATTCGGATCGAATGAATATGTAGATAGTAAGAAGAAAATTGTGCATTATAAATTTTTTGACGATCCAATGAATGATGGTAAGGATGCCGTATACGGTCTTGATATCCCTTTGATGAAACTGGTGAACATTTTTAAATCCGCAGCGCATCGTTACGGGACAGAGAAAAGAGTTCTTTTACTGCACGGACCGGTTGGAAGCGCAAAAAGCACAATAGCCCGTCTTTTGAAACGAGGTATTGAGCATTATTCGAGAACACAGGATGGCGCGCTCTATAGTTTTTCCTGGGTTTCACTGAATGATCATGAAAACAGGCACAGTGATGAAATGCCATGTCCGATGCATGAAGAACCGCTGCACCTGCTTCCGATCGAGTTGAGAAGGTCATTCGTCGGTGAAATCAACAAGAAATTGTCGGCCGGGAAACAACTTGTATTTGAGGGGGACCTGTGCCCGGCATGCCGTCAGATTTACCGCGAGCTGCATCAGAGATATAAAGGTGACTGGACTGCTGTTATAAAGCATATAAGGGTAAGAAGGCTGAGCCTCTCTGAAAAAGACCGGATTGGAATCGGTACTTTTCAGCCAAAGGATGAAAAGAATCAGGATTCCACGGAGCTGACAGGCGATATCAATTACAGGAAAATCGCGGAATACGGATCGGATTCCGACCCGAGAGCTTTCAATTTTGATGGTGAATTTAATATTTCAAACCGTGGAATCATTGAATTTATTGAAGTGCTGAAGCTGGATGTGGCTTTTCTGTATGATCTTTTAGGCGCGTCACAGGAGCATAAAATTAAACCGAAAAAGTTTCCTCAAACAGATATCGATGAAGTGATTATCGGTCATACAAACGAGCCTGAGTACAAAAAACTTCAAAACAATGAATTTATGGAAGCGCTTCGGGATCGTACTGTAAAAATAGATATTCCGTACATCACCCGGTTGAGTGAAGAAATTAAAATTTATGAAAAAGATTTTAATAAGGATAAAATCCGCGGAAAGCATATCGCTCCTCATACCATTGAAATGGCTTCCATGTGGGCGGTGCTGACACGAATGGAAGAACCCAAAAAACATAATCTTACCCTTCTGCAAAAAATGAAATTATATGACGGACGCACATTGCCCGGATTTACAGAGGATAATGTGAGAGAGCTCCGGAAAGAAGTCGTACGTGAAGGGATGGAGGGGATATCTCCAAGGTATATCCAGGATAAGGTGAGTAACGCGCTGGTAAATGATGTTGAAGAAACATATATCAATCCGTTTATGGTGATGAATGAGCTCGAAAGCGGTCTTAAAAATCACAGCCTTATTACCAGCGAGGAACAAAAAAAGAGATACCGTGAAATTCTGGGGATTGTGAAACAGGAATATACAGAGATTGTAAAAAATGAAGTGCAGAGAGCAATCAGCGCGGATGAAGAATCTATTTCAAAATTGTGCTCCAATTACATCGATAGCGTAAAAGCATATACTCAAAAAGAACGGGTAAAGAATAAATACACCGGAGAAGATGAAGAGCCTGATGAAAGACTGATGCGCTCAATTGAAGATAAAATCGAAATTCCCGAATCCCGAAAAGATGACTTCCGGCGTGAAATTATGAATTATATCGGAGCGCTCGCCATTGACGGGAAGACGTTTGATTACAGAGCAAATGAGAGGCTGCATCGCGCGCTTGAAATGAAGTTGTTTGAGGATCAAAAGGATACAATTAAACTCACGACCCTGGTATCGAATGTTGTTGATAAGGAAACTCAGAAAAAAATTGATGTGGTTAAGGCCCGTCTGATAAAAAATTATGGTTATACGGAAGAAAGCGCAACTGATGTGCTTAACTATGTTTCAAGTATTTTCGCGCGCGGTGATATGAAAACTCAAACATGATAAAATGCGTTTAAGTCCAATAATTATCTGTGCCGGTATCACTAATATAAAATTCATTCAATGTTCACTTAACGAAGAAAATATGACATGGTATTGCAGATTGAAGAAGACCACAGCCGCTTCAGAAAAATTATTAAAGGAAAAATTAAGGGTAATCTCCGGAAATATATTACACACGGCGAAATGATCGGGAAAAAGGGTAAAGATCTTGTAAGTATCCCAATTCCCCAAATTGATCTGCCGAGATTTCGCTATGGTGATCCGGCACAGGGTGGCGTGGGGGCAGGTGATGGCAATGAAGGTGATCCGATTGACCCGGGAGATGGTGAAGGCCGAAACCGCGCCGGAAATCAGCCCGGGGATCATTTAAGAGAAGTTGAGCTTACCATTGATGAACTTGCTGAAATTATGGGCGAAGAACTGGAGCTCCCGCGAATAGAACCAAAAGGGAAAAAAGAATTAACATCCATAAAAACCAAATACAGCGGTCTTAGAAGAACCGGTCCGGAAACATTACGCCACTTCAAACGCACGTATAAAGAAGCGCTTAAACGTCAGATCTCATCACAAGAGTATAATTTAAACAACCCCATTATTATCCCAATTAAAGAGGATCTGCGCTATCGTTCCTGGAAAACGGAATATAAGCCTGAAAGCAACGCGGCGATTATTTATATGATGGATGTATCCGGTTCCATGGGAGAAGAACAAAAGGAGATTGTGCGAATTGAAACATTCTGGATTGATACCTGGCTGAGATCTCATTATCCGGGCTTGCAGACACGCTACATAATCCATGACGCCGCCGCGGGAGAAGTTGACAGGGAAACATTCTTTACGACTAAAGAAAGCGGCGGGACGGTCATTTCAACCGCTTATGATTTATGCGCTAAAATAATTGAAAATGATTATCCCGGTGAGGAATGGAATATTTATCCTTTCCACTTTTCTGACGGAGACAACTGGTCTAAAGATGATAATGAAATTTGTTTTGAAATCATCGAAGACCGTATTCTGCCGTTTGCGAATGTATTTTGTTACGGCCAGGTTGAGAGTGTTTACGGGAGCGGACAATTTATCAAGGATCTGGATGAACGTTTTGATGAAAACGACAAAATGCTGTTGTCCACGATCCCTGACAGAGAGGGCGTTTTTGATTCGATAAAAATGTTTCTGGGAAAAGGCATATGATTTTATCAGGTGAACTGGCAAAAGCGAAAATGGAAATCGGAGGTTATGCAAAGGAGTATAATCTCGATTTTTATCCGGTTGTTTTTGAACTGCTTCAATATGATCAGATTAGTGAGATTGCCGCAAAGGGTGGTTTCCCGACGCGCTATCCGCATTGGCGGTTTGGGATGGAATATGAGCATCTGAGCAAAGGTTATCAATACGGGCTTCAGAAAATCTACGAAATGGTGATTAATAATGATCCGTGTTACGCCTATCTGATGACAAGCAATAGCCTTGTCGATCAAAAACTTGTAATGGCGCATGTTTACGCGCACTGCGATTTTTTTAAAAACAATTACTACTTTTCCAAGACCAATCGTAAGATGATGGATGAAATGGCCAATCATGCCATGCGTATCAGAAAATATATCGATATACACGGCCAGGATGATGTGGAAAATTTTATAGACCGCTGTTTGTCTCTTGAAAATTTAATCGATTATCAGGCGCCGTTCATAAAACGCAGAAGTGATATTTTGACGGATGATATTTATGCGGGTAAACAAATCAGGAGATTGAAAAGCAAGAAATACATGGAAAAATATATTAACCCTCCTGAATTTATTGAAGAGCAGATGACGGATATCGAAACGGATAGACAGAAATCAAAAAAATTTCCGGAGCATTCTGAAAGGGATGTTCTGGCATTCCTGATACAGTTTGCGCCGCTGGAGGAATGGCAGCGCGATGTATTGGATATGATAAGAGAGGAAGCCTATTATTTTGGACCACAGGGGCAGACAAAAATTATGAATGAAGGATGGGCCTCATACTGGCATTCCAAAATTATGACCACACGGGTATTGAATGATTCGGAAATAATAGATTACGCGGAGCATCATTCGGGAACGGTACAAATGACTCCCGGTCAGCTTAATCCCTATAAAATAGGCCTTGAAATATTCCGTGATATTGAGGAGAGATGGGATAAGGGAAAATTTGGAAAAGAGTATGATGAATGCGATGATTATGTCGAAAAAAAAATATGGGATAAAAATCTTGGACTCGGAAGGCAAAAAATCTTTGAAATCAGAAAAATGTACAATGATGTAAATTTTATTGATACTTTTCTTACAGAAGAATTTTGCATTGATCACAAACTGTTTACATATGAGTATAATGAGCGTACAAAGCGCCACGAAATCAGTTCAAGGAATTTCAAAAAGATTAAGGATATGATTCTGTTTTCACTTACGAACGCGGGGCAGCCGGTTATCGAGGTTGATAACGCAAATTATAATAACAGAACAGAACTTCTTTTAAATCACGTAACCGATTCCATAGGGCTTGATGTGGATTATGCTCAGCGGACACTGGAGAATATACAGTATATGTGGAAGCGGCCCGTTTTAATTAGGAGCAGATCCGAAGAAGGTGATGAGTTCATATTGCAGTTTGACGGTAAAGAGCATAAAACAGAACGTATTTAATATAGAGAGGTATAAACGATGGCAAACGTCAAAAACTTTATAAGCTCATTTAAAAGCATAGATGAAAAACGGTATGATCAACTGCGCGTTTCGGAGAGCGCCAGTTCAGGGTACAGATTTGGGGAATCGATTGACGGTAAAAAAGCTGAAGTGGATTTTTTAAGCATCGACTCCCTGAGTAGTAAATTTCTCAGAATCAGGGTCGAAGACGCCTTTTTGAAGGATCTTGGATTAAATGATGAACAATTGGAACGGGTGAGCAATTTACTCTGTGAAAAGATATCCTTTCTTTCAGAAAGTTTTAAACTCATAGAAAATGACCGCAAAAACAAGCGTGTCCAAATCCGCAGCTATCCGCCGTATGTCAAAGAACAAAGCCGGAGCTATTTTGAACTACTTCTTGATCTGAATGAAGCAGTCCTGACATTATCGAGAAAAGAGACTGAATCATCCGGTCACATCACGGAAAATGTACCTTTCGTATTAAGTGACGAGCTTTTTGAACGTCTGTTAACGGTGCTGACAGGATTAAAAAACGCATCCGCCATGATATGATCTTTTTGTAGTGAGTATCTTATCTCAGGAAATAAAACGCCCGGGTTTGTCCTGCTACATTTTTCCTTAGAAATACAGGAATAATCTCCTTATTTACCCAGGTTTGTTGACTATATTTCAATTTTCCGGTAATGATAATCACCGAGTTAAATTACTTAAAAACATAGTGTTGGATAGAGATATATAATCCGGGATTGCAAATGGCGGTCAAACATACTAAATTTGTCTTAGGATTTTAATTTGTTACTGTGAATTCTGAGAACAAAACTCCGAACCCTGAAGATCCTTCCGGGAAGTCAGGGACGCGACGGGTACCCGGGTAACCGGACACCCAGCCCGACGGATGAATGAATCATCCCGAATTGGCAAAGGAGTGGCATTCCC
>JBFXGD010000006.1:0-48216 GCA_050178385.1 Calditrichaceae bacterium | reverse complement strand
GACAATCAAATAATTCCCGAAACATTTTATGTGGGACAAAACTATCCTAACCCGTTTAATCCGGAAACCACAATCGAGTTTGGTACGGCGGGGCGCGGACACGTGGAGATAACCGTTTTTGACATCACCGGAAAACTTGTGGCTACCTTGCTCGACAATGAAGTCACGGCCGGGACGCATCAGGTGAAATGGAATGCCTCCGGTTTTGCTTCCGGGTTATATTTTTACAAGGTAAAAACTTCGGATAGAATGATAACAAAGAAACTTATTCTGATGAAATAAGTAAATTATGACAAATAAAAAAAGCCTTCTGAATTTTTTCAGAAGGCTTTTTTATTAAAAAATCAAATAATCAAATCTACCAGCGTCCTTTCCGGTTCCAGGAATGAATTCCCTGTGTCATGCCGTGGCCTTTACCGCCTCTTCCAATGGTGATAATGGACTTAAAATGAATATTGTTCCATATATCACTACGGTTTGAACTTTTCGCATGACCCTTTCGCAATAAAGAGCGAAAAAGCTGCTTTTTATCGGATCTGGTATCCCGGAAAATTCTTGCCATAATTCCTCCTTTTGGAATAAAGGGTTACTGATTGGATGATACATATGTTTTAACATAAACGTATTGCATATTATTCTTTTATTTCTATTCTTTAACTCGGTTTCGCGAAAAAAGTTTGATGAAAAACTACAGAATTTTATAAAATTTGTACGAATGCCCATCAGGATGCGGTTTACGGGGATACGATTTTTATATAATTATAATCCGGCTAAAATAAATTTAATATTTTATTGCATGGGGAAGTTTTGTCCGGGGAAAAAGAAAGACAGTCTTATGAAGAGATGATATTAAAAATAAAAATGGCGCCTTCAAACCGGCGCCATTTTTATTAAAATTTTCTAATTGTTTTGAAATGAATTTAAAAATTCTTCTTGTAGATACTGGTGCATCTGAGAATCCCGGTCTTTTTCATCGACCGGTTTCAAGTATTTAAATGGTTCGTTTTCACCATCTGAAAGAATCGAATGACATTTTGTGCAATCCTGTGATATCCTTGTCTCGTCATCGGCGATCATGTTCGAGTTATGGCACCGGAAACACCCACCGCCATCCTGATGTCCGATATGATTAGGGTAGCTTCCCCATGAGATATTCATTCCCTGGTGAATATTTCTGTCGTAAATACTCTGAAGAACGGTTATTGCGGAATCAATCTCTGTCATTTTTTGAGAGGCTAGCTGTGGATGATTCCATTGATAGTATCCCCGTAAATGAGTGGCGATTGCTTCCATCCCGGCATTTTTTGTAGGATAATCCTTTGTCAGTGCGCTCAAACCCTCTCTCTTTATGTATGGAAGAGTCCGGTTGATAAGCCCCTTATAAATGCGTTCATCAAGAGCATTTTCCGGATCTTCATAAATATGGGTGGCGCGGTTATGACAGTCAACGCAATCCATGATTCTGGTATCTTCCGGGGCGACAGTTGCAGCTTCATTCTTAATGCGCTGATTAGTATAGCGTTTATAGCTGCCGTCAGGTTTTCGCACTTCCACCCAAATCATTTCTTCGCGCTTATCGTCAACAGAGGCGTATCTGACTTCATTTTCTTTTGAAATATGCCAGTGAATGCCGGCTCGCTCTCTGCCTTTGCCGTCATCAATTTTTAGGTTAAGAGTCGTGTAGAGTGGAGTTGATACCTCATCTCTTTCATAGTGGACGATGGTTTTAAGCTTATTGCCATAAAATTTTTCAGGCCAGTGACACTTTTCGCAAGTCTCACGCGCCGGACGCAGCTGATGCACCGGTGTAGGAATGGGACGTTCGAGTAAATCAAATGTCACGGAAATCATCTGATAGGCGCCGTTTAGTTTGCTGGCCACGAGAGCGTCAACGCCCTCACCCACATGACATTCCACACATTTAACTCTGGCGTGCGGTGACTGCTGGTACGTGACCCATTCAGGATTCATCACACTGTGACAAGCCGTTCCGCAGAATTTCGGTTCATCCATAAAATGAAGCATCTGACTGCTCGCGATGACAAGGAAAAGGACATTGGCGAGTGTCAGAACAGAGATGCCCAAAAATAGTTTCGAGCCGAAAAAGCTTTCCTTTACATCCTTTGGATCAAACCGTTCCTTCAGAAGTTCACGGGTGCGTTTCCCGGATTCTTTCTTCTGTTTATACCAGCCGATTGGAATTAAAACCAGACCGATGACGAACAGGGTCGGAAGTGAGAGATAAGTGATCAGACCGATATACGAATTCGTCAACGCGCCCGCCAAACGGGCAATCTCAAGAATGATGAAAGTAATAAAAGAAGACGTCGTTAAGACGACGCCTGCCTTTCCATATATATTAATCGATAATTTTGTAATAAAATCGTTGTATTTGGCTAACATTTTGCGTCTCTATTTTTGTTCGAAGAATTTTTCATAAACTTCCTGAATTTTACCGGACTTGATGCCTTTTTTCAGTTCATCGGTATTGGTCAGCATCCATTTATGCATTGGATCGTTTTGAAGCATATTATTGATGTACTCATCAACCTCTTTGTTTTTAAACTCTCTGGCTTCGGGAATGAGTTTGAAGTAGAAATGTTTGGCCACTTCATACATACCGTGCCACCATGTATAATCGGGACCCATCATGGCAGCTCCGTGACGGGCGCGGCGGCCTTCATGATGCCAGATTTCCCAGTAAGTCCATTCAATGTTGTTGCTAAAACTTGCCGGATTTTCCAGGAGTTTATTCTTTCTCACAAGATTCATGATTTCAGTCGCCGGGATGGCAAATTTTTCATTATAAAGTCTTACAACACCATCATATTGATAGAAATGACCGTCCACAAAGGCGTTTCCATGGCAGGATGTACAAACCTTGCCCATATTCTTGCGTTTTTGCTGCCAGTTATCCTTATGGACGGAGACTGCCGGACGCAGGGTCCAGCTCAGGCGTTCACCCACATCATGTGTGGATTTCATCCCGGGCGCGGCGGTCATATGGCAGGTCGCGCAGGTGGGAGCTTCGTAATAATCTTCTCCGACAACCCATTTGTCAGAATCAAGATTCATTTTATGAATATTTGTATAGTAGGCATTTCCGTGTTTTGATTCTTCGTATACTTCTTTTTGCGGATGATCCGGTCCTAAATGACATTTAGAACAGGCTTCCGGTTGACGGGCTTGCGCTTTTGAAAAAGAATGCCGTGTATGGCAGGCATTACAGGATCCTTTTGAACCATCGGGATTGATTCGTCCTATACCTGAATTAGGCCAGCTTTTCTTTGATAACTTATTTGGGGAATCCGGGTCTATTTTTACTTTTCCACCATGACAGTTCTCACATCCCTGAATGGCGACCGGTGCGCCTCCGGCAACATGGGCGAGATAGGCGTCGTTAGAATCCAGAATCTCTCCGGCGGTTGCGTGATATGAGCTTTGAACTTCCTTTGCTTCCTTGGCGTGGCAACGGCCGCAGTCTTTAGGTGTCACTAACGTTGCAATCCGGACACCTTCGTGCATGAATGCATCCGCATCGCTTTTTTCGGCACTGTGGCAGCTGATACAGGTGACGTTGTGCTGCGCGTGAGCCGATTCATACCACTGTTTGTAGAGACCGGGTGTTTTTTCCTTGTGGCAGGTCATACATTTTCCCGCATATTTTGATTGATCATTCTGAGCCGTCTGGCTCAGGCTGATCCCGGTCATCAAAAATACCACCAGAAATACTACAAAACGCATGATTTACCCCTTTCGATGGTTTATAAGGTGCTCTGATATTGTTAAAGTGAAATTTATTTCAAATTCAGCCTAAAGTTATACATATAATTAGTTAGTTTCAATATTAAAACCTATTAGATTGTATCAGATTAAATTGGATGAAAATCATTCGGAGAATTCATTAATTTGTACCCTTGGTGAAGCCTGATTGAGTATAAATACGGCAATAAACCAGAGATAAATTTTTTTATTGACAACCAATGTTGAATCGTTTAAAATCTTAATAAGCGTAAGAAGAACCGATTCTTATGAATTTTGATGGGTTTATTTTCGCTTACATTATGATTATGGGGGGGATTCTTAATGAGACAATTTCTCTTGTGAATCATTTGATTCAATTGTTTAGGGCTAACCTGTAATACTATTACTTTACTTTTTCAAATTCCAATTCCAACTGCATAGGCATCTGATTTTTTATATTCAGAATACTGACATTATTTAATTTTGCGTTCCGAAATGTTTTGGACAAGCGTTGTTCAGAAATAACAGAAAATAGCAGCTGAGAATCCGGCTTCCCTCCAGGGGCATCAAATTATCAAAGATGGGGATGAATTGATTCCCCGGCCATCCGCATCGCTGTTTTATGATGGGAAAATTGTATTAATTTGTCAAATAAATTCAAGGAGAAAGCTCATGGAACAGCCAAATGGCCGGCCACCGGGCCTCACCGGAATCAAAAAACAGTTGGATCGTCTGGAAGACAGGATCACAAAAATTGAATCATATCTGGCTATTCCTTCCTCTGAAGCGGAAATATTTGAGTCGGAAGAAGCCATTCATGCCAGGTCAGAGGAGGAAAGCGAAAACCTGGAATTTCAGATCGGTCAGTTCTGGTTTGCAAAAATCGGTATCATTGTTCTGGCGCTGGGTATTGTGTTCTTACTTACTTTCCCATATCAAAACCTGCCAGCTATTCTCCCCAGCATATTTGGCTATTTTATTGTAGCCGGATTTTTCGGATTTTCACAT
Source organism: Calditrichaceae bacterium (assembly GCA_050178385.1). Classification (GTDB taxonomy): domain Bacteria; phylum Calditrichota; class Calditrichia; order Calditrichales; family JBFXGD01; genus JBFXGD01. The sequence continues at coordinate 43,464 of JBFXGD010000006.1, read as the reverse complement.
TACACAAGAAAGTCCCTTCCGTTTATCTCCCAGTACTTTCTTGGCGGTGCTTTGGTGCTGCTGTATTTTTCTACGTTGCGTCTCTTCTTTTTTACCGCACATCCGGGTATTAATAATGAAACCGTTGTTCTTGCTTTACTGCTCGCGGTGGTGGCGTTAGTGTTGGTAACTTCGACAAAACGTGATTCAGTTTTTCTTACGGGTATGGGGCTGACTCTCGGTTATATCACGGCGATTGTAAGTAAGGAACCATTTCAAATTTTTACCATACTGGTGTTAGTGTCGGCGGTCGCGGTTTATTATAAAATCAGGCATCACCGGCAGAGCATCTATCTATGGGGAATTTTTCTTACATATCTGACCCACTTTATATGGTTTATCAATAATCCCTTTATGGGAAATAAAATTGAACTGGTGGATTCACCGGCTGTAAATGTATTATTCATTTTACTTTATGCCGTTATTTTTGCAATGGGTAATATTTTTAGAAGCAGGGATGAAAAAGAAGATGACCGTTTAGTTTTGAGTACTTTTTTAAATTGTCTCGGATGTTACACATTGTTTCTTCTGATCACGCTGGCCGGCATTAAGTTGAACGTACCGGCATATCACCTTGTGGCAACATTAGTTTTCTTGTCTCTTGGTGTGGCTTTCTGGCTGCGAGAAGAGAGTAAGTATTCAACATTTCTTTACTCGATTCTGGGATTTGCCGCGATGAGCACGGCCATTATATCACAGTTTGATAAACCGGATTATTTTCTCTGGCTGTGCTGGCAAAGTCTTGTTGTAGTGGTTGCCGCTATCTGGTTCAGGTCCCGGATCATTATTGTCGCAAATTTTATCATATACCTGATGATATTTCTCGGTTATTTACTAAATGCAGAAGAGTTCAGCACTATCAGCCTCAGTTTTGGATTTGTAGCGCTTCTAAGCGCGAGAGTTATGAACTGGCAGCGACATCGCCTTGAGATTAAGACTGAACGAATGAGAATTACTTATCTGGGCGCGGCCTTTGTCATATTCCCATACGCCCTTTACCACACAGTTCCGACAGGATTTGTGAGTCTATCATGGGTGCTTGTGGCCATATTCTACTATGTCATGAGTCTGATTCTGAACAACAGAAAATACCGTTGGATGGCCGTGATGACGCTTGCGCTGACTGTTATGTATGTATTTATCATAGGGATTGTAAAACTTGAGCCCGTGTTTAGAATTATCTCATTTATAGTACTTGGACTGGTTCTGATTGCCATATCGATTATTTACACGCGAATCAGGGCAAGAGGGGGGCAGGGAAAGTTAAAAACAAGCTGAAAGAAAAATAGTATTCATATACTCAACAGGATAAGCCGGTTGAAATGACAGGAAAAGTGAAATATGGAAATGGCCGGACTGAATTCGGGGTAATAATATCAACAGTCAGTTAATCCATAACAGTAAGGAAAGAATCATGGCTACTGACCGACGAAAGTTTTTAAATGTGCTGATTGGGGGAAGTTTTCTGGCATGGCTGGGCAGTATATTTTACCCGATCACTTCATATCTCAAACCGCCGGAGGTGTCGGAGGCGAATGTCAACTCTGTAAAGGCGGGAATGATATCTGAATTTCCGAAGAACAGCAGCAAGATCATCAAATTCGGCAGGAAGCCGGTCATTCTTATACGTCTTGAGTCAGGAGATTTCCGGGCGTTCGCCGCAACATGTACCCATCTTGATTGTATTGTTCAGTACCGCACTGATTTAAAACATATCTGGTGCGCCTGTCATAACGGGCATTATGATTTGCGCGGAAGAAATATTTCCGGGCCGCCTCCAAGGCCGCTGGACGAACTGACCGTTAATCTGGTCAAGGATGAAATCGTTATTTCAACTCCGAAGGCAGGCTGATATGGGAAATAAAAATACAAAAAGTGTATTTAAATGGCTGGATGAGCGATTCACTCTGAGTCCGCTTGTGGATTATATGAAACACAAACGGGTGCCAGTTCACCGTCATAGTATCTGGTACTATATGGGAGGCGTATCACTCTTTTTGTTTATTGTGCAGGTATTTTCAGGGATATTGCTGCTGCTATATTATCAGCCGGGCGTTGACAGCGCGTTTGAGAGTGTGAGATTTTTAATGATAAAGGTTAATTTCGGCTGGCTGGTGAGATCGATACACAGCTGGTCGGCAAATCTGATGGTTCTTTTTGTATTTATTCACATGTTCAGTACCTTTTTTACTGGCGCTTTCCAAAAGCCCCGCGAGTTGACATGGGTGACGGGTTTTATAATGCTGATTCTGGTGATGGGATTTGGGTTCAGCGGATATCTGCTGCCATGGAATGAACTGGCATTTTTCGCGACAAAAGTTGGAACAGATATCGTCGGAGCCATGCCGGTTATCGGCAATGCCGCAAAAATCGTTTTACGCGGCGGAGAGGACGTAACCGGGGCGACCCTTCTGCGCTTCTATGGTTTTCATGTTGCTTTGATACCGGCGATTTTTACCATTTTTCTTGGTATTCATCTTTTATTTGTACAAAGACAGGGTATGCATGAACCGGATTATTACCGGAATCTGCCTGATTCTAATAAAAAAACCATCGCTTTCTTTCCGAATTTTTTTCTGAGAGACGCCTTATTATGGTTAGTTGTTCTGGATATTCTTCTATTTCTTGCTGTTTTTTTCCCGTGGGAACTTGGTCAGAAGGCTGATGCTTTCGCGTCCGCGCCGGAAGGGATACGACCGGAGTGGTATTTTATGTTTATGTTTCAAACCTTAAAGGTTTTGCCGGGACATATCTGGTTTATTGAGGGGGAAATCGTTGGAGTCATGTTTTTTGCCATCATAGCATTGATCTGGTTATTGCTGCCATTTTTTGGATTCTCATCTGATTCGAAAAAGCACCGCAGAATAATCATGACAATCGGTGTTACGGCGATCATCTATATTATCTCCCTGACCATATACGGTTATTTAGTATGAGGAGTGCGACGATGCATTTTTTTAATAAACGAGTCCTTAATTGTCTATGTTTTCTGATATTTTTAACAGTTCTGATGAGTCAGGATTTATACACTCAGGATGTTTCGCTGAGGATAAGTGATGATCAGTGCATTAAATGTCATATTGAATCAGAAGTCCTGCCGGAAGATTATAATTTGAAAGATATTCACCTTCAATCGGGATTATCCTGTTCCGGATGTCACGGTGGGGATGCGTCAAAAGATGATATGGACGAGGCGATGTCAACAAAAGCCGGATATCGGGGAGTCCCTGACAAAAGAGACATTCCGGGTTTTTGCGGAAAATGTCATTCAGAAATAAAATTTATGAGAAAATATAAACCGCAGAGTCCCACGGAACAGGAAGCGCAATATTATACAAGCGTCCATGGTCAAAAGCTAAAGAAGGGTGACAAAAAGGTTGCTGATTGTGTAAGCTGTCACAGCGCTCATTCCATTTTTGCGGTTGATGATTCCCGTTCCTGGGTTTACGCGCTGAATGTTCCGGGGACCTGTAAAAAATGCCATGGTGATGAAAATTACATGAAGGAATATAAAATTCCGGTAAATCAGTATGATGAATTTGCAGGCAGCGTTCATGGTAAAGCGCTTTTGGAAAATCAGGATACAGGGGCGCCGGCATGTAATGACTGTCATGGTAATCATGGCGCCATGCCGCCGGGTATTTCCTCAATCAGCCATGTTTGCGGGCTATGTCATGTAAATAACATGCAGTACTTTTCTTCAACAAAAATGGCCGCGGAGTTTGAAAATCTGCAGCTTCATGCCTGTGAGGAATGCCACGGAAATCATAAAATCGAAAAAACGTCGGATGCCATGGCGGGTGTCGGAGCCGGTTCTGTTTGCGTTAATTGCCATACAAAGGGAGATGCTGGGTACATATCAGCTCAAAAAATTCATGAACACCTCACCCATACAACAAGCGCTTATGATTCGGCTGAGTCAAAAATGCGAGAAGTTCAAAAAATTGGTATGGATGATGTGGATATATCTTTCCTTCTTCAGGAAGCGCATCAGAATCTCATCGAAGCCAGAACATTGGTCCATACATTTGATCCGGGCCGTATAGGTTTGAAAACAGGAGAGGGAATTAAGAAATCCCGGGATGCCATTATTCTAGCGGATTCAGAGATAAAGGAAAGTAAAACAAGAAGAATGGGATTGGGATTCGCGACCGCTGTAATCACCTTGCTGGTTGTCGCGATATATTTTAAAATCAGAGAAATTGAAAGAAAAGAATCGTAATAAATTTTAAAAACCGGTATATTGCACGCCATGGATAATTTATATTCAGCTTATTATCAGTCAGAGATCGGTATCCTAAAAATAACAGCATCGGAAGACGCATTGGTCAGCCTTGATTTCGTCAATGCCACGACGAAGCCGGAACCGGCTAAATCAAACCGGATCATTGAAAAAACGATTGATCAATTGAATCAATATTTTTCAGGTATGCGTCATGATTTTGATTTGGATTTGGATCCGCGGGGAACGCCGTTTCAAAAGAGGGTGTGGGAAAAATTATCAGAAATCCCATACGGAAAGACGGTATCATATTCAGATATTGCTCTGCGTTTAGGAGATAAGGGGGCAGTCCGCGCGGTGGGACTGGCAAATAAAAAAAATCCTATAGCAATCATCATTCCCTGTCACCGTGTGATCGGAACAGACGGAAGATTAATTGGATACGCCGGCGGCATCCATCGTAAAGAATGGCTTCTCCGGCATGAAAAAGCCATTCTGATTTGAAAAGAACAAAAAAAACCGCTGAAGATTCAGCGGTTTTTATCATTAATTGGTATGAGAAAGCAATATAAAGTCACTTAGAATATGCGCTGACTCAAAAAGAATCAGGTCTTTTTTCTCCTGAGGTAAATCCTCATCATCCTCGGCAGAATTCTTATCGGTTTTTGTTTCTTCCAACTCTTTTAATCTCCTGGATTCCAGTAAAGATACAGAATTTTGTTCGCGTTTCTTCTTATATCTCTCTATCTCATCCATAAAATTTTTGAAATCTGGGTTGCCGGATATTCTGATTTGGTGTTTCCTTTTCAGGTCGGGCAATAATGAAGCAATGTGAGAATTATAAGCGCGAAAAGTCACAGGAGCTATTTTATCCCATAGCAGGGCATTCTGCTGAGAACTTTCACCGATTTCCTCATGTTTATATCGGCTTGGGAGTGTAATATCCGGTAACACACCGATATGCTGCGTACTTCCGCCATTAATCCGGTAGAATTTTGCGATTGTAAGCTTTAATTGTCCGTATTTTGTTGTGCTGTGGGGGAAAAACCGGTTTAGATCGATAGCGTTCTGAACGGTTCCCTTACCAAAAGTCTGGCTCCCCAAAACAATTCCGCGGCCGTAATCCTGAATCGCCGCTGCAAAAATCTCAGAAGCGGACGCGCTGAATTGATCGACGATTACCGCCAAAGGGCCGTCATAGGCAATCTCAGGATCAGTATCCCTTTCAACCTTTACCATTCCACCTGAATCGCGTACCTGAACGACAGGGCCGTCCTTAATAAATAATCCGCTTAATTCTACTGCCTCACTCAAAAACCCGCCCCCGTTTTTTCTCAGATCTATAATTAATCCGTCGATACCTGCAAGCTTAAGGTCCTTTATCAGACGCTCAACATCACGGGTAGTGCTTTTGTAAGATTTGTCTCCCCGCTGCTGAGCTTCGTAGTCGAAATAAAATGCGGGAACATCTATAATTCCCAGCCGGAAAGGTTTCCCATTGTGCATTAATTCCAATGTATCGCTTTTTGCGGCGCGGTCTTCAAGTTTGATTTTATCGCGTACGATTTTAATCGTGATTGGCGGAGCATGCGGATCGGCATCGACAGGCAGAACCTGGAGTCGTACTGTTGATGCCTTTGGTCCGCGAATAAGCTGGACCACATCATCAACGCGCCAACCGATCACATCCACCATTTCACCGTCTGTATCCTGGGCGACTCCCGTAATCCGGTCATTCGGGTGGAGCCGGCCGGTTTTGTCCGCCGGTCCTCCGGGGACGATTTCAACAACCTGGGTATAGTCATTATCATTCCTTAGAACAGCGCCTATTCCCTCCAAAGAGAGACTCATCTGAATCTTAAAATCATCGCTTGCTTTTGGTGAAAAATAATTGGTATGAGGATCCAGTGTTGCCGCAAAGGAATTCATATACAACTGAAACACATCTTCGCTTTGATATTTACTCAACATGTTCTGGATATTTTTATATCTTTTTTCAAGGATTTCGACGATCGAATCCCATTCCTTGCCGGTTAATTTTAAATTGAGCGCTTCCGATTTTAATCTCATGTCCCATATTTTATTAAGCTGATCCTCGGTCGTGGCCCAGGGAGCATTTTCGCGGTCGGGATAATAATCTTCGTCAATGGTAAAATCAAAATTTTCATGCAGACGTTTAATCGCGTATTCCATCCGGTTATCTAATCGTATCTGAAATTGATTAAAAATTTCGAAGGCCACATCAAGATTTCCGTCCTGAAGAAAATCGTCAAAAAGATACCGGTATTTTTCAAATTTTTCGATATCCGAAGCGAGAAAATGACTTCGGTTAAAGTCAAGAGTTTTGATGTATTCATCAAATATTTTAGAAGACAGCGAATCATCAAGCGCTGTTTTTTTATAATGATTTCTCATCAGCAGGTGCGTTGTCAGCTGCTCTACACGCGGATGGAATGATTCCGGCTGGAGAAATTTAAAATGCAAATCAGTGTTTGACGAGGGATTTGCGAATAAAACCCCCGCGCTGAGAATAAAAATCAGAATATAGCATGTTCTTTTCATTGAGATTTTCCCATGTATGTAATTCTTAATTTACCACTCCAAATAAATGTTGTAGTTTTTAAGGGTTCTGTTTATTGGTGACTGCTTTTGCTTTTTGATGAACGCAAATTTTGTCTCAATAGTTTCAAATTTGCGATTATGGTTTTAAATGCCGGTTATTTTCAGGAATCACGAGGGAATCTGTTCTCTCCCATGTACACCTGTTTTTATAAACTGTGCGGCAGTCAGTGAAATTGCGCTCATGAAAGCACCCGCCAGAAACGGAATTCTGTAATCAATCATCCACAACAATCCGCCAAAAACCGGTATAAAGACCGCTGCGATATGATTAACGGTGAAACCCACTGCCATACCGGAAGCGATATCGGCAGAATCTCCCACTTTTTGAAAATATGTCCGGATGGCAATGGCAAAGTTGAAGAAAATATGATCAAGTATGTACAATCCGGCCACCAGTATTTTTGATTCTATCACAGCATAGGCAATAAAAATAAAAATCAGGCTAAAATATTCCAGTGACAGCACTTTGCGTTCACCAAACCGGATTATCGCCTTTCCAATGGCAGGACTTAAAAAGAAATTTACAATATTGTTGATAACAAACAAAATCGTGACTTCCCGGACAGTGTAATTAAACTTTTTCACAAGCAGGAAGACCGCGAAAGCCACAAAAATCTGCCTCCGCGCTCCGGCCATGAAAGTCAAAAAATAATACAACGTGTATTTTTTTCTAAAAACAATTTTTTTGCGCTGTGGAATTATGGTCTCATTCACCGGATCCTGATTTAGGCCCCATAACCCCATCAACACAATGAGACCGCCGACAAGCAGAAACAATTGAAGGAAAGATAAAATCGGTGAAATAAAATATATTATGATACCTATGGCGATATTGGATGCCGCCGCCAGACTTCGTAGCTTACCGAAAACCCAGGGAGATACACCTGTGTCAAAGTACTGCAGAGTAAGCGATTGATTCGTAGTTTCATAGTAATGAAATCCGAAACTCATTATAAGTGTTGTTATAAGCAATCCCGTATAGGAAGGGAAAAAACCTGTCAGCGCCACACCTGTCCCGAGAATAACAATAGAAAAAGCGGAAAGTTTATGTTCCCGGATTAACAGCATCACGAAAATGGCAAGCAAAGCCAGGAATCCCGGTATTTCCCGGAAAGCCTGGATCATTCCTATATGATTACCATCCAGATTAGCGACATCGACGGCGAAATTGTTAAACAGAGTACGCCATGTTTGAAGTCCCGAAACCGAAGCGATTGTCAGTACCATCAGAAATCTGTACATCGGGTCTTTTCTTAGCGGATTCATGTTCCCCTTTAACGGTCTGTATATTTTCAGAATTTCTAAAATAAGTTTTTTATTGACTGATAAAAAATAAAAATGAAGCGGTTTAAAAGAAAATTAAAACAATTCAAGAAAATTACACGTACTATTATACAAAAAGTCCGGATTATTGAGGGTTGATGTAACTTTTTAAATGATACTGCGTAAACATATACGAAATAAAATACCCATATCGCAATGTCGACGGAGGCAGATATGTTTTTTGTGACCAAAAGACTTTTTTTATTGACTGCAGTGGTTTTTCTCTGTTATGGGACCGGCTTTACACAGGATTTTGATGAAGATATTCCAAATATTAATAAGGTTGAAAAACGGGCGAAGGAAAAATATTTTAGCGATGAAACAAAAGACGAATACCGCTTTACAGAAGATAAGGTTATCGCTGAAGTCGATACTATTGATGGAAATGTGGTAGTCGTAAAAGGTGATTTATCAGTAAATGGACAGATCAACGGTGATGTGATTGTAATTCTGGGAGATGTAAGAACCGGTCAGACAGGAAGGATTTACGGGAATGTAACCAGTATAAACGGCCGCATCTATCAGAGTGAAAATAGTACGATTACAGGGAATCAGGTCGAAACCCGGGCAAAAAATCTGTTCCCGCGCACCGAATGGGATGAACAATATGATGTGGGTAATGATGACTGGTGGGACTGGAACTGGTCGAGACGATTCTACGGTTCATACAGTACTTTGCCCCTGGGCGGCTGGGATGATGAGTTCCTTCTGAGTTACAATCGTGTGCAGGGTGTTTTTCTGGGTCTGGGAGTTCCCAAAAAGATCAGCGGTAAAAACAGATATTTTTCCATACACGGATTTGGTGGGTATGGTTTTAAAGAAAAAAAATGGCGTTATGAGATCGGTTTGGATCGCTGGCTGATCAATCAGAAAGATTACCGTTTTGAAATTGGCGCCAAGGTGCATGATTTAACTGATACAAAAGATAACTGGCTGATCACTCCCATGGAAAACAGTCTCGCGTCATTCCTGATGCATGAGGATTTCCAGGACTATTTCCGCCGTACAGGGTATGAATTTCACATGAGTCAGAATATTTCCATTTTTTTCAAGGGAACGCTGGCATATCGTAACGATGATTATGAATCAGTTAAAAGAAATACAAACTGGGCGCTTTTTGGCGGGGATAAAGATTTTCAGCCCAACCCTTTCATAGATGAAGGAAATATGAGAAGTATTTACGGTGAACTGTATCTGGACACAAGGGATAACAAAAAGCTTCCACGCCGCGGTTGGTATGGATTGGTATCGATGGAAATGTCAAATTCCGATCTTGAGAGTGATTTCTATTTTAATCAATATATTTTTGAATTACGGCGTTATCAAAAATTTGGAGGGAATGAACGTCTTGACATGCGTCTGAAGATTGGCTCATCCGAGGGAGAATTGCCGATACAGAAATGGTATGAAATCGGCGGTTTAAGCACATTGCGCGGTTTTGATCATAAAGAATACTCGGGTGACCGGATGGTACTGGCCAATTTTGAATATAATATCAGCCCAAAAACAGTGTCGGCGAATTTTTTGTTTTTTGACAGAATGCGCTACATTCTTTTCTTCGACGCGGGCAAGGCATGGTTTGCAAACAATCCTGAAGATGATAAGTGGTATGAAGGATTTTCTTCTCTTACGATAAATAATCTAAAATCTGATATCGGTTTAGCGCTAACGAGCTGGTCCGGTGAATACCGTTTAAGCTTCGCGAAGAGACTGGATACAAATAATGAACCCATCGAAGTCATATTCAGATTGACAAAGCCATTTTAACAAGGATGGGACTTTATGAATAAGAATTTTATCATACTATTCGCCGGTTTTCTGGTCATTGCACTGGCTGCACATCAACTGCCTGCCCAAAATCAATCGGTTGAGTTAAAAGATTTTGACAAGGATACAGGGCAGATAAATCTGGCGGGATTTACGCTTAATTCAGCCAGGACTGTAAAAATACACGCGATCGGAGCAGGCGCGGATAAGACGATTAAAAGAATTCACAGCTTTCAGGAAGATAAATTTAATCTGTTTGCCTATGCCTGGATTATTGACGCGAAATCAAGAAAATTGGTCTGGAGGATGACCCAGGATAATTCAAAGACAGACTGGTGGGATAAATGGAACAGGGAATTCATGGGGGAAGTCAAGTTACCCGCAGGAGAGTATGAACTATATTTTGCCGCCGTCGAACCGACTTATTTTAGTCTGGGGGATGGATTTTTAAGTTTTGGCCGCTTGATGGATAAAATTTTCGGATCCGATACCTGGTGGGAAGATCATTCAAATAAATGGCTGATTCAGGTGAGCGGAGCAGATGCCGTATTAAATGAACAGGCCGTCCGAAAATATCAAAAAGCGCTCAAAGAAACGGCTATTATCAGTTTGACCGATATAGGGGATCGCGCTTATGAGAGCAGAGGATTTACCCTGACTAAGCAGCTTAATGTTGTCGTTTACGCGATAGGGGAAGGCTTTAAGGGGGAAATGTACGATTCCGGGTGGATTGTGGACGCGAAAACAAGGGAAAAAATCTGGGAAATGAGGGAACAGGATTCGGAATACGCCGGGGGTGCTGTTAAAAACCGCGTATTTGAAAAGAAACTCGTGCTTGCGCCGGGAAATTATATCGTCTATTATAAATCAGATGATAATCATTCCGACGCGCGCTGGAACGCGAATCCTCCTTATGATCCTTTTTTCTGGGGTATTTCGATCCAGCCGGACAATCCGGATTTTGACCGCGCTGTGGTGAAAAAATTTGAAGATTCTGAGAAAAACTCAGTGGTTAAAATTTCACGGGTGCGTGATAATGACTACAGGGAAGAAGGTTTCAGGGTAAACAGAAAATCAAACTTTAGGATATACGCTCTTGGAGAAGGCCGCGACGGAGAAATGTTTGATTATGGGTGGATTACGGACGTAAAAACCGGACAAATCATCTGGAAAATGCGATTTAAAGATACGATCGCGGCAGGAGGCGCCAGTAAAAACAGGATGTTGGATCAGGTTGTTGAGCTCAGTCCCGGGGAATATATGCTTCACTATCAGAGTGACGATTCACATTCATACGAAGACTGGAATACCAGTCCGCCCATCGATGCCGAATCATGGGGAGTAGCCATTTACCCGGTAAATGACAATAAAGCGGCAGAACGTATAGACAGTTTTACGACAAAGAATGAAAATATTCTGGCTGAACTAACCAGGATTGGTGATGATGAGCATGTAAAAAAGCAGTTTACACTCAAGAAAAAAACGCGCGTACGTATTTACGCTATCGGCGAAGGTGATTGGGACGAGATGTATGATTACGGGTGGATTGAGGATGTAAATACTGGTAATACTGTCTGGAAAATGAGATACAGGGATACTGAAAACGCAGGTGGAGCGAAAAAGAACAGAAAAATCGATACAGTTATCAATTTAGATTCCGGTACTTATCGCGTTCACTTCAGTTCTGATGACAGCCATTCCTATTACAATTGGAATGCAACGCAGCCTCACGATCCTACAAATTGGGGTATTACTGTTTTTCGTCTTGATAAATAACAAAATCAGGGGTGTGTCATGAAACGATTAACGATTATCATATTCTTTGTCTTGAATATAATTTTACTGACATCTTTGCTTAATGCCGCAACACTTGAAGAGACGTTCAAAAAAAGAGTCCCTTCCGAAGGGAAGGAATTACTGATTCTTGAAAATAAAAATGGTAATATCGATATCCGCACATGGGATAAAAATGAAATAGAAATCATTGCCTATAAAAAAGTACGCTCATCGGATATGGATAGTGCCCGCGAGATGATGAAGGAATTGGAGATCGAAATTCTTATGACCGGCAGTAAGGTTGAGATCATTACCGGTCGGCCTGATAAAGAGCATGGAAGCAGCGGATTCTTTTCATGGCTTCTAAGCGGCGGAGACAACAATTACTCTATAAATTACGAAATTAATGTACCCGAGAAACTGGATCTGAACATCCAGTCAACGAACGGCTCGATTAATCTGGCAGGCTGCGAAGGTCGGTTAAGGCTGGAGACGACCAACGGAAACATTAAAGCTGAGGAAGTGAGCGGATTGATTCGCAGTAAAACGACTAACGGCGCAATCAATGCGTCATTCGGAAAAGTGTATCCGGATGATGATATGACTTTCACATCCACAAACGGTTCCATTAAAATCTATCTGCCTGAGAATCTGAATGCTGACTTCAAGGCTCAGACTACTAACGGGAGTATTAATTGCGAGCTGCCTGTAACGGAGTATTACAGTCAGTCAAAGAGAACAGTATCCGGTATGATTAACGAGGGCGGGGCGCAGATATATTTAAAAACGACCAACGGATCCATAAAATTGTATAAAAAATAGCTACCAAACCAAATAACACCGGAAAACGGGGTTGAATTATTTCAATCCCGTTTTTTTTTGCTTAGTTTATTCTTAACTTCAAAACGAGTTCTTCCTATAAAAATTCAGTATTTATTCCTTCAAAAACAGAAGGGTCTGTTTTATGACTACAAGAGAAAAAAAAGCGGAAATAATGAGCCACGCTAATTTTATCAATGAAACAGTACAGGCCGGTGTTGAAGCTTTGTCAGTTGAGAATAAGCGCGGTTTTACCAAATCTATAAATGAATCGGTTAATCAGGTAGTGGAAGCGGATCTCTTTAATCATTATCCCGAGCTCATGCATACCTGGAACGAAATTTTTGAATCAGCCGGACTCAACGAGATGATCACGCTATTGGCGCAAAAGCTGGACCCGGATATCTATTACCGTTTTGGTGATTATCTGATAAGTGCTGTTTCGGAAAGAGAACATGACCGGCAAACAGCAGCCTGTAAATTGATTCACAGTTATCTCGATGTTTTTCGGCAGTCTGAATTTTTAATCAAGATTTATGAACAGAAAAAATGGGAAATATTAATTCATAAACTTGTTCTAATCAGTAATTTTAATGTGGCCGCGATGTTCAGGCAGCGTGTGAAGGAATACAATAAAAAAATTCTTTTTAAGGTGTTCCATGGCGCTACTGAGACGGATTATTCATGGAATCAGATTGATGAGCTTGTCAAAGGATATGCGTTTGGCGCGGCAAAACTGGCGCTTCAGGATGGTGATAAACCCGGAAAAGTAGCATTTCTGATGGAAAACAGCCTTAATATGGCTCTTCTTGATCTGGCCTGCCTGACAACCGGGATCGTAAACATTATGATACCGGCCAATTCGGTAGAACAGCATGTGGAATTTATTCTCAATCAGACGGAAGCCTCCATCATTTTTGTAGGGAATGACAAACAGCTGGCAAAAGTAAAATCGGTCAGAAAAAATCTTAAGCATCTTAAAAATGTTGTTCTCATGGAAGGCAGCAGCCTAGAAGACTGGGTGATGACATTTCAGGAAATGGTGGCGCAGGGTGTCAGTTTTCCTGAAAAAAGTTATTTAACTCTGCAAAAAAACACAAAGATAGATGAACTGGCGACCATCATGTACACTTCAGGCACTACAGGTGACCCTAAAGGCATAATGTTTTCAAACATAAATCTTGTTTATAAACGATTTTGCCGCGCGATGGCATTGCCGAAAATAGGACATGAGGATCGATTTCTGGCCTATTTGCCTCTATTCCACACATTCGGAAGATATCTCGAGATGCTTGGGTCCATTTTTTGGGGAGCGAAATACGGTTTTATGGAGAATCCCGCGCTGGAGACAATGCTTGATAATATGGAACGGCTAAAACCCACCGTATTTATCAGCATTCCCAAAAAATGGTATCAGCTTTATGAATATATTTCTCAAAAAACGGATATTGAATTTGATGATGAAAAGATTATTAAAAGAGCAGTGAAAAAAGCAACCGGCGGAAAGCTGGCCTGGGGACTTTCAGCGGCAGGGTATCTGGAACCGGATGTATTCCAGTTCTTTCAGCAATACGGAGTTGAAATCATGAGCGGTTTTGGTATGACCGAGGCCACAGGAGGGATCACCATGACCCCACCGGGACAATATATTCCAAACTCCCTTGGCCGGCCGCTTCCAGGAATTGATGTGAAACTTGGCGAAGACGGAGAACTCCTGATCAAGGGCGCTTATGTGATGATGGGATATTATGGATTAAAATCCGGTCAGGATGCCTTCATTGACGGCTGGTTTCCAACGGGTGACGTGATGAAACAGGATGAGAATAAATTTTATGAGATAATTGACCGTAAAAAAGAAATTTATAAAAACATCAAAGGCGAAACGATCGCGCCGCAGAAAATTGAAAACTACTTCCGGGATTTTGAATTTATCAAACAGGTCTTTTTGGTGGGCGATCACCGGCAGTATAATACCGTTCTCATATATCCCGATGAGGAGAAAGTAGTCACAGCTTTAAAAAGCATGAACGAAGCTGAAAAACAGGCGTACTTTTCATCCGTTGTTGTCACTGTGAATAAATTTCTCGCTCCCTATGAACGTATTGTCGATTTCAGGATCACTGACCGGCCATTTACGGCAGAAGCCGGGGAACTAACGCCAAAAGGCACTTATAAGCGCCGCGTGATCGAAAATAATTTTAATGAAATCATCAATTTGATGTACACTAAAAATTATACATCTTTATTGTGGGGAGAGACCGAAATACGCATCCCGAACTGGTTCCTGAGAGAGAAAGGCTGTCTCAAAGGTGATATCAAAACTACCGCCGACGGCCTCACCATACCGAAATATGATCAGGTGCTGACTATAAAACAGATTGACGGACATCCGGACATACTTCGGATCGGAGATTTTAATTATAAAATTGAACGGAATTATATTGATTTTCAGATATTTCTCGCCAATCCTCTTTATTGGCTGGGGAATACAAAACTCATTGAATTCGCGGGAGATGCCATATTTCAATGGTACCGCCTGGATGGATCGCATGAACATGTTCAATATTATTCGACGACCGGGCCGATTGAACTGAACGGCCGCTTAATGGATCTTATGGGCAAGGTGTTGTCCGGTGGAGAAAAATCACTGATGGGGCTAAATCTTGCCGCGATTCATTTACGGTCCCGGGATTTAGAAGAGGCCGTTTACGGAGTAAAATATCTTGCCATGATTTTTGAAGATGAAAATCTTCCGTTTTACAGCCTGGCGCTCGATTTAATTTCACGGCCGAATTTTAGCATTCATGCAGGGATCCGCAGACAATTATTCAAACTTGGTCTGCCGATTTTTAAAGGCAAGAGCTTCGAATGGTTTCTAAAAATATTTATTCGTGATGATCCGGAAATTATCGACAATGAGCTTATAGAATCCATAGTGAAAGCAAGCAGAGGCGATGAGAATCTAAATGCGATTTACGCGGCTATCAAAAGCGAACTGACCGGATTGTCAAAAAAAGTGAATCTGCAAAAAACCGCTCTTCCTTCTTTGTTTGAACTGTTGGCAACCTACGGTATTTTTCATCCTACGCGCTACAAACGTGTGCGGCAGCTCATTGTTAAGTATCAGCTTCGTGATGACTGGCCACAGCTTGCCGAATTAGCCTCGGAAGCAAGGAAAAAACTTCTTGACGGTTTTAGAGACTGGCTGGGAAGCAATCAGACTGTGGCGGTTGATGTGGAAACCGGTGAAGAATACCGCTGGTCTGATGTGATCATTTTTGAACAGGACATCCCCGACTCTGACAGACAGCGTCAGTTAGATGCCATTACGAATACATCCATTCTGAGAGAAGCGATTTTTCTCTTCTCAAACGGAAACATGATACGTTTGTATGATATACCGGCGGGTGGAATCTGGATAAGTCAGTTGAGCAGTTCAAACGCGAAATCTGTTTACCGTGTTTCAGTTCAAACAAGATATCAGGGCGGATACGATATCACTTTGAACTTAAATAAAAATTATCCCACCGAGCAAATTCTCTCTGAAATGAACTGGTTGATCCATGCCGGGGCGACAAAAGACGGATTGAGTCTTGTGGATGATTTTGGAGGATACTGGAGAGAATTTGATCTTTGGAGCGAGGAATTTGCTTCGGGAGATTCCGTCGGAAAAATAATGCAGAGAGGAATCCGTAAGAAGAATGATGAGATGAACAGAAGGTTATACTATTTATGGCCGTTCTTTGTCTGGACCGCGATGGCCGCCCATATAAGTTTTTGGAGAAGAACCGGCTATAAAATGTCATTAACGGATAAATCTATTAATAATATCATAGTACCATCCCATGATTATCAAACAGGGGTGAGATTTATATCCATAGCAGAGCGCGCAGCTACGACAAATGCCGTTGAGCTGCTGAATGATTTTTCGGATCAGTTTATTAAAACTTCCGAGGAGCATTTTCCTTTTATAAAAAGAGAATCATTTTGTTTTTATGTCTTTTCAGGTATACTGGACGCGCTGGGTGAAGAGAATGGTCTTAAACTGCTGAAAAAAATTTACCGCGAAGTAAAAAATTCAGAAATACCATGTCCCACAAACGACCTCGCCGATTCACTGAATGAGTTTATAAACCATACCAGAAAGAACGGGTTTGTTCCCAAAAAATTGTATTTCGCGATAAAACGATTTCACCGCTGGTTCAACCTGAGCAGGGATGCCGCGTTTACCGCGCAGGCAAGGACACTCAATGAACTCTCGGATACATATCAGCTCCAGGAACTCGACCGTCAATACCCGGAAACCCGGACCCGGTTTTTCCTGGAAACAGTTTTTGCCGATTCATCTGAACAGTTGAAGGAAGAAATGATGGATATCGTGCGAAAGCAGCATAAAAAACATATCTCTACAGAAGAGACGCTCTCCCTGTTGTCCAGTGTGCAGAAAGAATATACCTTAAATGAAAAAGAAGCTTTTTTCCTTACGCGTCTGAGTTACCCGCATCTCAGACCCACAGATTCAGCGGTTCTCGTGAGTACACTCAGTGACGGCGGCTCCATGGCGGATGTGGTAGTGCGTATGGATGATTATGACGGAGTACCCTTTCAGGTCAGGCGGCCGGTTTCACCAAAAGAAATATCGCGGCTGCATCAGTTGTTCCTCGAAGCAAGTCTTCCGGTGAATTTCCGGCCTGAGCATCGTTTTCTGGTATCCGTTTCTGAACGCGGACACATTATCGGCGGACTTTTTTACAGCTATATAGATGAAAAAACAGTATATATGGAAAAAATTGTAGTTTCGAATCGCTACCGCCGGAAAGGCATCAGTGAAGGCATCATGAACGAATTCTTTAACCGCCTGCGGGATGAGTATGTTGAATTGGTGACAACTGCTTTTCTGCGGCCTGAATATTTCTACCGGTTTGGATTTAAGGTAGAAAAAAAATATTCCGGTCTTGTAAAAGATTTGCGGACGATTTTACCAAAAACAGATGATGATGCTCTAAAAATATAGACCGGAGATTCAATCCGGATGATATGCACATGTTATTATGCGTTTAGAACTTTAAAATGACCCGAAAGGACGTATGAAATTCAGATTCATCATAATTCTATCTATCGGATTATTAGTTTCATCCTGCGCCTGGCCGGGTTCGAAAGAGAAGGTCTGGACGGATCTTCCTGATGAGTATTACGCCATGCCGGTTTATGCTAAATATTTGCTGGGATTCAATATTGTAATTGATCCGGGGCACGGAGGACTGAGTCAGCTAAAGGACTACAAACGCGGCCCCTCAGGGCTCCGGGAAGCAGAAGTGAATCTGCGTGTCGCTATATATCTAAAATCATTTTTGGAAAAAGCCGGTGCAAAGGTTGCTCTGACCAGAAACGATGATGTTTATATGAGCCTTGCTGACCGGGCAGAAATGACGAATACATCCGGTGCTGATTTCCTGATCTCACTTCATCATAACGCCTCTGCAAATCCAAATACGAACTTTGTATCTGTTTACTATCACATCCATCCCGATCTTTCGCCTGCGAGTATGGATATCGCGAGAAATGTATATTTCGGTTTGGTGGACGCGCTGCATCTGCCGCAAATTTCCCCGGACGGTCTTCATTCCGATCAACAGATTTATCCTGAAGGATTCGGGTTGCTCCGAACGGTAAAAATCCCGGCTATTTTATGCGAAAGTTCTTTCCATTCAAACCGGGATGAGGAAAAACGGCTCAAGAATAAAGATTACAATAAGAGAGAAGCATATGGAATTTTTCTGGGGCTTGCCAAATACGCTAAGAGTGGGATCCCATCCGCCAGGCTGTTTGGCAAAGATTCAGTCAGCATTTCGAAAACGCCCCTGTTGAAATTAACGGTGGATGACGGATTAAAAGGGCGCAACGGACGTGATTCGGCAAGACTCAGATTGTTTAGCAGCCTGATGGATGTCCGGGTGGATGGTCGTAAAGTGCCCTTCACCTTTGAACCGGATTCCGCCAGAATAACCATAAAGGTAGATTCTTCCCTGACAAATGGAAAACACGCGGTGGATGTTGATCTCGTCAATATATTTAAAAACAGTAATTTACCGCGCCCAATTAATTTTTTCGTGTCATCCCCGGCTAAAAGTATCCGTTTTTCAATCCCCACGGCCGCTATCCTCGCGGACGGGATTTCTTATCTGCCTGTCGATGTCTTGTTTCTTGACAAAGACAGTCAGCCGGTATGGGATGGCACGAATTTCGGATTTTCCCATTACGGTGGCAGTCTTGAAACCAAAGAAGGGCCGCTCCGGGAAGGAAAAGCGCGCGTCTATCTGCACAGTACGCCATTTGACTCAGTTATGTGGCTTTATGCCGAGGCGGACAGCGCGGTTGATTCCCTTATGATCAGGTTTGTTTCTGATGGGATGACTATTTTACAGGGTGAAATTCGCCGTCTTAAAGCAGGCTCGATTCTTGCGGATGCTGAAATATATTCGGGTGACAGCCTGCTGACGCGAACGGATTTTGACGGTCGTTTTTTCCTGACCGGGTTTTCTGGCGGGAATCACAATATCCAGGTAACAAAAAACGGCTATTTCCCGCGGGATACTCATGCCTCGATTGACAGTAATAAAACGACCATTTTGAATGTCTCGCTTGAAGAAGTGGATGATGGTTTGTTTTTTGATCAAAGCATTGTTCTCGACGCACAGGACGGAGGTTCAGAAAAAAGCGCCGGTATTAATGATTCAATGACGGCCGCTGACTATAATTTTAGGGTTGTAAAACGTTTGAGTGAAAAATTAATATTTGCAGGAATGACAGTTTACACGGTCAGGGATAGCAATTTTGTACTTTCTGTCAATGACAGGATCAAAAAGATAAATAAATTTCCGGATGGGTGGTATCTGAGATTCGGTGTAACAAAAACATCAAATTTCCCTGATCTGATACAGGCGACAACATATCCAGGAAATATGAAGGGTGTTGATATTGCAGAAGCTCTGCTGGATGAATTTAAGAAGCCGGGATTTGAGATATCAGTGAAACAGAATATGGATATCCCGGAAATCAGAAATACAAATAAAGCGGCTGTTGCGATTGAGTTGCGGATGATTAATTTTCCGTCTCCTGAGGATATGGCCCAATGGCTCTATAATGGCTTGAAAAAGTATTATGAGAAGCAATCTGAGGAACAAAAAATATTTAAATAAAAAAAATTCCTCCCTGCATGCGCAGAGAGGAATTCCTTAACTCTTCCGGTTTCGTTAGAAGGCAAAACGTAAGCCGAGACTCTGGACCCAGCCTGTATATTCAAAATTATGGCCATAAAAAGCGAGATCGGTATTCAGACTTAATCTCTGTACAAGAGGCACATCAATACCCGCGCCAAGCCTGCTCATCAGTTTAGAATTACTGATAGAATCACGGTTATCATAATCCTTATTACTATTGCTTAAAACTGCTCCTGCCGTAAGATAAGGATTAACAGTACTGTAATTGAACGGGAAGAAAAAACCGGATAAGGATGTACGGATCACATCTTCCGATCCGCTGTTGTTTTCCATGTCTCCCGTGAAAAATTCAGTGGTCAATGCCAGGGAAACATCTTCACTAATCCGGTATCCAACGAGTATGCCCATCCCTGTAGGATTATCAAGAGCCGAAAAGTGACTGTCTGAATCATAATCACTGTAATGGGATGTAACGACACCAACAGAAAACTTGCCGTCCTGGGCGAATAAAGATGATGCAAATGCCATCATAAAAATGTTGAAAAATAATACAAGGCGTTTCATAACGACCTCCTTTAAGTGTTTATTGCGTTTATTGAATGTATATCCCGCAGACCCTGCAACCTGAGTCGGCAGAATTGTTGTAAATTTATTTAGTCTTGGATTCATGATAATTAACCCCTCTTCAATCTGAACAATGACATTACTCCAGAGACCGGAGAGTGGAGATTCTCATCCAGTTCCTGATTTATCAGCTGCTTCATTCTGAACCGCGTGAGAAGAAGACCAGATAGAGTAAGTACCGCAAGAAGCAGGAGTTCGGGTAAAATATGGTTCCAGCCTGCGTCCATTTGAGTAATTCTTACAAAAGCGCTCAGGTAGGGCGTTCCCGGTAACATATAAGCGAATGTCCTCAACATTGCCGGCATGGATTGCAGGGGCCAGCTGTAACCGGACAAAAGAAAAACCGGATAGGATGTAAATACGAAAAACTGCATTGACAGTATTTTTCGCTTAAAGAATGATGAAACAAAAAGACTCAGAAAAATGACCGAGAGCAGAAAGAGAAAAGTAAGGACAAAGAGCGCGCTTTTACTGCCTCCGAAATTCAGCTTAAAAACCCTGAAAAGTACGGTAAACATGAAAAAACTATATGATCCGAACAGCAGAATATAAAATGAAGCTTTACCGGCGATTGTTGCCCAGATACTCCGGTTTGCGGTCTCAAAAAGAGTACCGAGAGTATGTGTCTCACGTTCTTTGGCCATGCTCTCAGAAAGTCCGATCAATAAGGTTTGCTGTATAATCAGAACCATGAGCCCGGGAATTAGAAAATCACCGTAGCTTTCAGATGGATTAAACATCGGTCTGATATCACCATGTACCGGCTCCATCAATTCGATGGCCTGTTCAAAGCTGTTGCCGTTTGTCCGGAAGTAGCTTAGACGAATTCCGGCGCCCATTGTACCGATCACTTCGTTTACCGCTTTGTTGATGTCGTTCGAGATCAAAAAACGGTCAGTGTTGATATAAACTTTCAGATCAGTTCCGTCGCCGCTTTTGAGATTGTTTTCGAAGCCGTCGGGGATGTAAATAACTCCTTCGGCGGCCATCTTGTATATCCGGTCGCTGGCCTGTTCCAGATCGGTCACCGTTTCAGTCACTTTTGTAAGCTGATGGACATCGAGATAACGGATCAGTTCAGCTGAAAGCGCGGATTTGTCATGATCAACAACAACTATTGGCACATCATGTTCAGTTTTATGCACATAGATAGAAGGATAGAAAAATGCATAAAATAAAGGCGCCAGCAGAATGACCATGATGATATTGATATCACTTTTAATCAACTGAATCTCGCGCAGAAACACCCGGTAAAAGCCTGTGATTTTTAAATTCAGATTAGTCATACCGTCACCCCTCCGGTCAGTGCCGGCAAATGGCTTTTTCTGTATTTGATGGCGATGATGCTTAATGCGATGAATCCCCAAACAAAAAACGAAAGTATTTTGATTTCAGGCCACAAATAGCTGATGGGCGCGTTCATCTGATAGATTTTCAGAAAGCCGCTCAGAAAATGTGTAAACGGCATCATCTGGCCATAGACACTGTGAACGCCGGGCATACTTGAAAGAGGAAAAGTGTACCCGCTGAAAATAAATGCCGGTGTGTTAAAGAATACGGCAATTTCCGTAGCCAGCAGCTGGTCATGGATAAGCGTGGATAAAAACATGGCCAAAAAGAAGTTGGCGGATATAAAATATATCAAAAAAAGGAGACCGGTGACTGCAGAACCTGAGTACGGTATGCCGAAAAGCGGAAATATGATTCCGATCATACTTAAAGATATGGCCGTATAGATCAGCAGATGAGGAATGGATTTTCCCAGAAAAACGGCCAGAACAAGGTTGTCTGCTGTTTTAAACAAGTCATCCATTGTGCGGTGCGTGTATTCGGAGCTGATAATAAGCACACCGGATATCATAATGATCATCTGGAGCATTACAGGCATCAGACCGGGAACAAGGTAATTTTCGTAGTTGTATGCCGGGTTGAACAAGGACTGTGTTTCCAGCCGGATCGGGCTAACAATATTCATTGCCTGGTCTTCATGCATCCCCTCAGAGCGCAGTTTTTTTAGCAGTACGCCCCCCGAAATTGTTTTTGTGATGGTAATGACATCTTTATATATCAAATTTCCAATGATGAGATTGTTGGTGTTTTTATAAACAACCACACGGGCGGCTTTACCGCTTCTTATCTTACCGGAAAAATCATCCGGAATATAAAATCCCGCTTGTATTTTCCCGGACAGCATCGCGTCACGGATCTCATCAATGGAATGAACATACCGGTCAATTTTCATCGACTTAGTTGACTCAACCGATTGAATAACCAATCTGGAAAGGGCAGAATTGTCTTCGTCGAACACCGCTACCGGAAGATTTTCTATACTACCGTTTTTATAGATGAACGCGAAAAGCAGAAACAGGATCAGCGGGAGTATAATCATCAAGGAATACAAAGACTTGCGTTCTGCAATCCTTGTGATTTCGCGTTTCATGACATTTAGAATGGCTTTTGAGTAGATAGTCAACATTTCGTGTCTCAATTATTTTCTATAAAGTTAAGGCGGACCGTCATACCCGCCCGTAATCCGGATATCTTCTCAGCCGGGCGCAGATGAATTTCAAATGTTTTAAGATCAAAATCGCCCTTCTGATTTGTCGCTCGCCAGGTAGCAAAGTCCGCCATGGTGGCGATATGGCTCACCTTAAAGCCCGCATTATCAATCCCAAGAGCCGGAATTTCTCCCTTAACAAGCAGATCTTTTATAATAAGACTCATCATATCTTCCCGAATCTGCAGAACCACCCAGACATCAGAAGTATCGGTCACGGAAAAAACAGGATAGCCGGCTGCGATAATTTCACCCGGATCGGTAATCCTGGCGGATAGTTCTCCTGAAATGGGACTAACCAGCCTGGTTTCTTCCTGATAAGCCAATGCTTCCTGATACGCGCTTTGAGCCTGGAGAAATAGTCCCTCGGCGGCCGCGATTTCTTCATACCGGGCGCCTTTTTTGACCATATCAAATTTGGCCCGGGCAGCATCCATCTGTTCTTTTGCCGCTTTAAATTGAAATTCCACCTGGTCACGCTCCTGGGTAGAAATCACACTGTCTTTGTAAACACTTTCCACTCTTCTCCATGTTTTTTCAGCCAGTTCAAACTGATGTACCGCCTGCATGTACATTTTTTCAACGGCCTCACGTTCCTCCGGACGAGCTCCGTTTCTGGCCATTTCCAGTTTAGCGGCGGCAGCCTGCATCATACCGCGGGCCTGCCCGACTTTGGCATCAATTTCTTTGCTTTCCAAATTGGCGATCAGTTGGCCTTTTGTGACAGCGTCTCCCTCACTTACATAAACACTTTCAATGCGGCCCGGAATTTTAGATGCGATATCAATTTCTGTTGTTTCCACCAGACCGGTCATGATTACCGTGTCAATTGAAAGCGCCTGAATGCTCAGAACAAGAACAGAAATCAAGGTTATTATTAATGGTATTGACAGGATTAGTTTGTTTTTAGTGAGCTTCATTTTGTACCCCTTCGGTGTTCCAGAATTCAAGAAATTGTATGGGATTCCCGGCTGCCGTGTATAATGATGACATGGATTGATAATAGTTATGGAGCGAGAGTAAGCGCTCAATCTGATTTTTTTGCAGGGAGAGATTCGCATCTATGACTTCGAGGGATGTCCCAAGTCCCGTTTCAAATCTTTTCTGGTTTAGTCTCAGATTCTCTTTGGCCAGGGCAATATCAGATTCAAGTTTGATATAGCGGGTCTCGGAGTTGCGGAGATCTCTGTATGACTTTTCAACCCAAAGATTAATCTGCCGTTTTGTATCCTGCTCAAGATATTCTACTTCCGCTTTAAGGTGTTTCGCGGATTGCAGCCGGTTACTTTTTTTAAATCCTTCAAAAAGCGTATAATTTAACTGTATACCGGCTACCCATCTTGGTTCCAGACTTGAAAGATCTTCCGGGATCATTTCATATTTTGCAAAACCGGCGACGGTGGGGAGGAAATCAGCCCGCTGCGCGGCGTAGTTCTGCTGAGCGCTGACCCCTTTATAGTTCAATATTTGAAGCACTGGCTGATCCAGATTCGCCTGGTTGATGAATGAGTCAATATCTCTGTCCATTAATCTGTACAAGAGTGAGTCGGAGACGGCAGCGGATTCAAGATCATCTTCCAGTCCCAAAGTATTTTTAAGAGCAATCATCGAGAGTGATAAATTGTTTTTGTCATCGAATAAAGCGCGTTCAGCATCGGATACAGCCACTTTAGCCCGGAACAAATCATACCGCGCGATAAGTCCTTCGTCATAAAGAAGCTGAGCGTTTTTCTGGTGCTGTGTCATACCTTTTAGGACTTCTATTCTTGTCTGAACGACGTTTTTTAATAAAAGCACATTCATATATTGATTAATAACGTCCTGTACGACCCCGTTTTGTGTCTGCCGCAGTTCCTCTTTCGATGCGTTTAACTCGGCGGTGGCATAACGTTTGGCCGCTATGATTTTTCCACCGGCAAATAAGGGTTGTGTCGCCTGAATAGACGCAGTTCGATAATCCTGATTTTTGAATGTATCGACAAAGGGCGGAATTGCGCTGTCTAATTGCCCGTAATACTGGTCATACAAGGCACTGCGTTCAGTATTTGTTAAAGCCGGATTACCCTGAAAAAGGGAATAGGCATTTGCAAATTCCACCTGATTACCGGATTGAATCTGGATCATTGCCTGGCGGATCGGCTCAAGGTCAATTTGCAGCGGGTCGTTAAGATGGTTATAAGTCGCTTGTATTTTTACAGTTGGGAAAAAATTACCCCATGCTTCCTTTTCCGCATAGCGTTTTTGTTCAAAGCGCTCATTATATTGTTGGACTTTTTTGTTGTTTTCCAGAGCAATATCGATCGCGGCGCTTAGTGAAAGTGTTCCCGCGTCCAGTTGAGTAGGATATATGCCAAAGAGAAATAACAGCCCAACGATGATGCTAAATTCAGTCTTAAAACGCATTAAGATCTCCAAAATTGATTAATGACTCAAAGTTCATTAAATATTAAAAAAAATTAGTCTGATATTACCATTTTATCACACCGTGACGGATAAGATATTTTATATTCTCGCGCATTTTTTCCAATGGCATCATATCCGGATTGCCCGCCCATAAATTAATCAGATGACGAAGTCCCCCGACAACGAAATGCAAAAACACTTTGACATCGAGATCGGGATTGATATAAGCGTGATCAACGCCTTCAGAAAACACTTTTCGACAGGCATCGAGAAACTTTTCATACTGTTTGGCGAAATCATCAACGCCCCTTTGTATCATCTGGTTGTGCTCATTAATGACCACGATGGCCAGATTGGGATTTGAAGTAAAAGTGTCAAAAACTTTATCCACCATGCCGTCAATTTTTTCAAGTGGATCTAAATCTGTCCGATCGACCAGTTTCTGGATTTCATTTGCCAGTTGTTCCCAAAGTTTTTCAAGGATCCTCACCAGGATATCCTGTTTGTTCCGGAAATAAAGATAGACGCTTCCGTTTGCCACTCCGGCGACCTCTGCAATTTTAGAAATTTTTGAACCATGATATCCGGCTTCAGCGAAAATCTGTATGGCAGCTTCAAGAATGTCGTTTTCTTTGTTTCCTTCACGCGTTCTCATGTTTTTTCCTTTGATTAATGAATCATGATTCAATATAAACAGGCAAAATTAATTTGTCAACAATTTTATGAATTATTTTCGGCATATTATCGCATTACTAAAGTTAAATGTATGTGATGATGGTTTTTACGGAGCTTTAAGACTTTTTATGTATCTTGATTCATTAAATATTTTCTGGATTAATCTATGCGCGTCGACGATTTGTTCACCGGAATATTGAAGTTATATTGACCGTTTGTTTTACAGCATTCTTTTTGGCGCTGTAAAATCGTTCTTAAAATTTTGCGGACTTTTTTTGATTATTATAAATTATCACAAAGTGCCCGATAGAGATAGAATAGGGAACACATAAATCAGGAGATAATAATGTCAGGTCTCACCCTAAATTCACTGAAAATATTTATTCTGTTCAATTTAGTCTTGTGGATGGCTTCCTGCGCGGTCAATCCCGTTACCGGGAAAAGGGAGCTGATGCTGCTTAGCGATTCTGATGAAGTTAAAATGGGAATTCAGTCGGATAAACAGGTGGTGGAAACATACGGTGTTTATGATGATAAGGAACTTCATGACTATCTGGACCGGATGGGACAGGAAATGGCAAAAGTATCACATCGCCCTGAATTGAAATATGAATTCAAATTAATGGATAGTCCTGTTATTAATGCATTCGCGGTTCCTGGAGGTTTTGTCTATATTACAAGGGGTATACTCGCTTATCTGAACAATGAAGCGGAGTTTGCCGGGGTGGTCGGACATGAGATAGGGCATATTACCGCCCGTCATTCGGCAAAACAGTATAGCAAGGGACAGCTGGCGCAATTAGGTTTGGGGTTGGGGTCGGTGTTTTCTGAAGAATTTAGTAAATACGCCGGACTCGCTGAAATGGGAGTCGGTGTGCTTTTTCTGAAGTTCAGCAGGGACAATGAAAGACAGTCGGATGATCTCGGTGTTGAATACTCCACCAAAACAGGATATGATGCCAGAGAAATGGCGAATTTCTTTGTCACTCTCGATAGAATGTCAGAAAAAGAGGACGAAAAAGGGCTGCCAAACTGGTTTTCAACTCACCCTAATCCTGAAAACCGTGTAGGGGATATCCGGAAAGAAGCGGCTCTATGGCAGAAAAAAGTAAACAGACCGGATTTTAAAATAAATCGCGATGAGTACATGAGTAAGATTGACGGTCTTGTCTATGGTGATGATCCCCGTCAGGGATTTTTAGAAGGCAGTGTTTTTTATCATCCCGGGTTAAAGTTCCGGTTTCCGGCTCCTGCCGGATGGAAGGTGAATAATCTGCCCACTCAGGTCCAGATAGTCGCGGGTAAGGGAGAAGCGGTCATTTTATTTACACTGGATGAAGCTACATCTCCGCTTGCGGCAGCGCAAAAATTCATATCAAAAAACAAGGCGGTAGTCATTTATCAAAATGATGTGAAGGTCAATGATTTCCGGGCTTACAAAGTTGTCTCGAAAATAACCACGGATCAGGAGGTAATCCAGGTAATGTCATATTTCATCATGAAAGACAATCAGATTTACATATTTCATGGGTTGACGTCTCAGCAGGACTATGAAAAATACAGCAGCAACTTTGAAAATACGATGAAAGGTTTCGATGTTTTAAGAGACCGCTCAAAACTTGATGTGAAGCCGGACAGGATCCGTATAAAAAGAACAAAAAAAGCTGGTATACTGCAGTTGGCGTTTCAGGATTTTGGAATTGATGAGTCCCTTTGGAAAGAACTCGCCCTGATGAACGGGAAGGAGTTGGATGAAAACATTCCTGCTGATACTCCAATTAAAATTATTGAGAAGGGAAGATAAAAAAACCGGGGTCTGTTTGCAGACCCCGGTTGTTTTTGAGATTTAAAGCCGGGCAAGTAAAAAAGTTTTTTAATCAGTTACCCGAATATCACCAAAAATTACGGATATTTTGAATCTGGCATTTCCCGCGCCCTTTTCCCCGTAACGTATATTTTTGAATAATCCGCTTTCGACTTGCTCAAAGATTTGAATATCTCCCGCGATATTGCTCCCCTCTATATCCGCGTTCATTTTTTTAGGAAGTCTTATGCGAATGGTCCCGAATATCGCCGAAACTTTTACTGAAGCGTCCGCGAGAAATTTACTTTCCGAAAAATCAAGATCCATGTCTCCGAAAATATTATTCACTGTCTGATAGGAAATTTCTTTGTTTGCGAAATTCATGTGTACATCACCCATAATATTGCTATAATCGGAATCATATTTTCCATGACTGTGTGCCTGTTCAGTACCTTTATATCTATCTCTTTCCGGCTCATCACGTTTATGCCGCAGGATGATTCTGATGCCGATTAAGACCAGAATTAATGGCCAATAAGTGCTAATGATCTCTCCGAAATCGAGATATCCCATATTGTCGAGTAAAAATAACAATCCCAATGTAATGAGAATCAAACCCGCATTTGATGAGCGCATCATGAAACCTCCGTCGGTAAATAATTAACTAGAAACGAAACAGGTACGAAAATTTTGCAAACAAGCCTCGTTCAAACCGCTGATAATCTTTTAGAATCCAACCGCCTGTGTAATGATCTTTGAGGTATTGCTGATCATTGTACCCAAGGAAAAAAACTGTCCCCGGTGATGGATTGTAACTAAAAAGCAAATTAAAATCTATCGTATTCGATTCGGAATAGACGGTGTTCGATTCCTTTATATCGACGTTTTCTATAATTAATCTCAGGGATAAATCACGTGTTATTTGCCAGTTTGAACGCAATCTGTAAATGTTTTGCCTTAGATACAGATCGATGTTGTTTTGAGTGCCGTCAAACTGATAAGTTTTAAAACTAATTTCATTGGAAATATTTCGGACCGGCTTTAGTGTGAAATCGGCTGTGAGATAGATTGATTCTCCCATAAACGCGGGACTTCCGTAATAATAAATTTCATCTCCGGCGCCCGCGTAAATATTAGCGTGAAGCCATGATAATGATTTGCTGTCAAAAGTGACAGAATAATAGTTTTTATCAAACTCCTTGAGAAGATATTCTTCCATGTGATAGTAATATTGAATTTTAAGAGCTGTCTGTGATCTGATATCAACAGAAACAGATGGAGCGATACTGTTTTCGATTAAATTGTTGTCATGATCGAACATCTGGCTGTAATAGATTAAAGGAGTGACTGTCTGCAGGAATTGGTCATGCCATAAAAAATCATACCACATTTGCAGACCGGCTTCCCTTACATCAGTCCGTTCAATAAAACCATTAGCGGCAATAAAATCCGGATATATGTCATTATAATATAACTGGAAATTAAAATTGCGGCTGCCCCGGTAAAGAGACGCGAAAAATGCGGGATCTTCGATATAGCCGGATCCCGTGACAGGCAGTGATTGTGAAAACAGACCCTGCAAAGTAAAAACATAATTTCCATTAAATGCGAATTGTCCATCTGCACCATAGACACGGTTATAAGTATCACTAAATTCCCTGTCAGTGACAAGTAATCCTATAAATGAACTATGCGTTATGTTGCGTTTCACTCTCAAAATATGGTTAGATGTATATTTATCACGATACTTATTATAACGAGCCGGATCATTGTCAAGCGAATTCAGAAAATCATCGCTACCTTCATATTGATCGGCTTCGCTTAAAAAACCAATGGAGTAATCGCCCATCCGGCCGGTAATTTTAGCGCCGCAAAGCGGATTGAGCATCTGTCTGGTATATACAGCTTCAATCGGAGTCTGAAAAAGGTCAATCCCTTCCAGAAAAAACGGTCGTTTTTCATTGTACCGGAGCGGGAAACGGCGATTAACATCAATCTTGTTGGCATCTGCTTCCACCTGACTGAAGTCCGGGTTTACCGTGAGGCCAAGACTCAAATCCGAAGCAAGACCGTAACGGATGTTTAGACCCGCTTCAACCTGAGCGGGGTGATCTTTAAACCGGTTGTCTTCGAGCGAACCATCCTGAATCGCGGCGATTTCCGGTAAAATTTCAATACGGCTGCCGGCCTTAATATGAGAAATATTTTTTAATGTTCCGAATTGCCCGATGAACATAGGGGAATCAAGTGAAATAGCCGGCCAGACCAACACCTGTCCGCTGTGTTGAATGATTCTTAAAATTCCGATCTTCCAGTCCATGATATTTTTTTCAGGGAACCGAAGGCTTTTAAAAGGTATTTTTGCTTCAATAATGTAACCGTTTTTGATAATTCTGCCTTTTGATTCCAGGATAAAATCCGGATTAAAATCCTCGCTGGTGTATTCAGTCAGAATGCCGTCCGCCTGAATCCCATAAGGGTTGAATGCGAATTGATACGCGGTTTTACCTTCATTAAATGTATCGATATAAATCAGAATAAGATCATCGGTAAAAATATCATCGCGTTTACTGAGAGTAGCGCGTATTTTTTCCGGTTCCCTGTCGAAACAGATTAATGCGATATAAAGATTATTACGGTCATATCCGAATAAGGCGGCCGTGTGATCTTGAGCGGGATGTCCGTCCACCGGCTGATATGTATAAAAATTCCTGATTTGCGCGGCCGATTTCCAGATTTCTTCATTCAGGTAACCGTCAATATTTATCCCGGAATCAAAATACACAGGTTCCAATATAAACTTTGGGTTATTTGCATGTCCCGGCATGCTCAGCAACAGCAAAAATAAATATAAGCACTGAAGAGAAAGCACGCGTTTATGTTTCAACAATTCGTAAATCTCTTTTCGTTTTGATATATATGAATTAGATTATTTTTGCACTGAAAACAATGAAACCAGGCCCAATGATACAAAAATTAAATTTCCCAGCCAGGCGCCGATGAATGGATCAAGAGTACCCTGATGTCCAAATACCTGTCCGGTCCGTATGATAATAAAATAAATAAAGCTGACCAGAAGACTCAGACCGAAATTTAAACCAATGCCTCCGCGTCTTTTTCTCGACGCGAGCGGTGCCCCCAGCAATACTACAATAAAATTAGTAAACGGCATGGCTATTTTCAAATGTCTTTCAACAAGCCATTTTCTGACATCCGCGCCAATGGACTTAAGCTCGGAGATAAACCGATTAAGCTCAGCGAAACTCATTTCTTCGGGTTTTTTCTGTATGTCAATTAAATTTTCCGGTGTGATCCTCGATTCGTTGAGAGTCGAATCCGTGAAAGTATAGATTGTTTCCTGATCCTTCGAAAAGTCGCGCACTATTCCGTCATTTAACACCCAGTGACTGTCTTTCCACGTCATCTTTTTTGCATCCAGTCTTTCGACGAGAACAGCGCCTTTAAAAGTCTGAATGCTGACAGTGCTGGCTTCGTTGGATTTACTGTTAAAATATTTGATTACAAATTTTCGATTGGCGGAATCCTGAATATAAATATTTGACCGCGACGTGCCGGATGTTCTCGGATTCTTGGAAATCTCATAACGGTAAATATCGTATCGTCGCTGGTTCGCTTCGGGAACCACAATTTCATTAAAAAAACCGGCTGCTATACTTATCAAAAAGGCAAGAATAAACAACGGACTTAATATCCGGTACAGACTGATCCCTGAAGAGAGCTGAGCGACAATTTCGTTGTTCTGGGCAAAAGTGCTGAGTGAAAATAATGTAGCAAGCAGCATGGCTACAGGTAAGGTAAGACTGATGATATATGGAGTATAATATAAATAATATAAGGTAAACTGACCGAGTGTCGCGCCGCGGTCAAGAAATTTTGAGATATGCTCAATAATATCCACAACAAGAAAAATAATAATCCAGGTCACAATTGCTATAAATAGATTGATCGCAAACTGACGTGTCAGGTATCTGTCTGTAAGATAAAACATTAAATGCTCGTCTCCCCGGATTTCTGCGGCGGCGTTTTGCCCCATTTGAAAAAGGATTGCAGTTTTCCCCAGTTAATAAACGATGTTTCTTTTATTGCTCTCCATGTCAGATAAATCCCTCCGATGCCTACGATAATGTTGGCGGCCCACATGGCGAAAAAAGGTGTCAGCAGCTGTCTGTCGGCAAGATCTTCTCCTCCGATGAGAAACACCCAATACAACAAAAAGAAACCGATACTCATACTGATGGCGATACCCATACTGCCTTTTCTGGCCATAATCCCAAGCGGCGCTCCGATAAGGACAAACACGATGCTTGCAAACGGGATGGATATTTTTTTATGAACTTCGACACTGAATTTATTGATCGTTTGCTCATTATTTTTGACAAGATTTTGATTGGTGCGCATTCTCTGATAATACCGGTCAGTCTGGTTGAGAGCCTTCCTGTGGGCTATTTTCCATTTTACCGTGTCGATTGAGGCAATCATCGCGCTGTCTGCGGGAAGGATACCGGGATCTGATTCCATCTTTTTGATCAGACTGATGGCGCTTTCTGAATTTTTATCTATGTTTTCACCGATCTTGTTTTTCTGTTCCATCATTTGCTGTCTGGTTTCTTCAATCTTTGCCTGCATCATTTTTATATTCATTTCCCGGTCGCCGCGGTAACTGTCTTCTTCCTGTTCCAGCTCAAAATCATCAGCCGGTATATAAACGATATGTTTGCTGAAGCTTGACCGTTGATATTCACCTAATTTCTCATTATCGATCTCGTGAAACTCACCGTTGAAAAGAGTGAATACCAATGATTTTCTCGGCCTTGAGTAAACCATATATCCTTCTTCTGCAATGATTGTCGTTGTTTTTCCCTGATCGGTCCGGTCAAATATGGTAATGTTTCGCAGTCTCTCAAGATCATCAGGATTTCGGTATTCCGGGCCAAGCAGGCTGTTTAAACCCAGCCACTCATCCTCTAAAGGTTTTTCAATCTGATCAACTACAAATGAAAATCGGGAAAGATCATAAAATATATGTTCTTCAAGCTGCAGGGTCGGTTTTTTACGCCTGATAGCCTGAAACATTCTGCGTGCTTCATGATTTGACTCGGGCAGAATCTGATCGCTGAAATAGACCATGATCAGAGTCAGAATAATTCCCAGATAAAGTGAAGGTCGCATAATTTTGAAGATACTTATGCCGCTTGATTTCAAAATGGTTATTTCATTGTCAGCCGAGAATCGTCCGTAAGCCATAAGCACAGCCACAAGAGTTGCCATCGGTACTGCAAGAGCAAGCATCCAGGCCAGATTAAGGGCAATCAGTTTAAAAATTGTGAAGATCTCCAGTCCTTTTCCAAAAATCTGTCCGATGTATTTTACCAGAAAATTCATCAGCAGAATAAACATGATAACCGAAAGAGCAAAGAAAAAAGGACCTATATGTTCTTTAATGATATATCGGGTTAGTATTTTCATATAACTGATATTTTAAGAAATCTCACATTAAAATCCAAACTAAACAATTTCCTGCATCAGTCTATTGTCCCTTTGCGTTAAATTTATGATTTTATTTGCTTTGAATGGACGATTTTATTTATAAAAGATACCGGGTGTTTTCAAAAATTATTATTATATTGGTCTGTCAGGCCCATTTTCCGTTTAGGGTATATTTCCGTATATTCGTTAAATAAATTTGATTTTATGCCGATCAGAAGAGGTGTTAAAAGGTTATAGAATCGATACTATTTGTGAAACAGAGAGAGCAGAACGTAAATTTAACTTGAATTAAATGACTGGTCAGCGTATATTTTTTACTTTTTATGGTAGTATATAAAACGAGGTAGCCCATAGACATCTATTGCTACGGTTAATTGCCTTTATTAAAACAAACTCCTGGTGATCGAAACTTGTATTTAATGAGCAACAAAAAAAGATGTGGGCTTCTATCCTTCGTCATTTTAACCGTTATTCTGATCTTTCTTACAGTAAACGGTTATACTCAGCCGGGGCTTCGGGTCCCGCCTCCGCCTAAAACGGTAACACTCTTTGAATCTGAATTATTCGGGTTGGAAGGGTATACAGCCGATTCCACCTTTTTTGCGCATGCCCCCAAATCGTATGTTCGGAAAGTAAAAATGGATTCTACCGCAGAGTATATTTCAATCATGGAAGCTCTGGATGGGGTTGAGTTTTATCTTCCCGCGGTTGTCGATCTGGATGGCTATATCCGCTTAAGGATTGAATTTGACCGTCGGGAACAGTGGAAAAAATCCG
Source organism: Calditrichaceae bacterium (assembly GCA_050178385.1). Classification (GTDB taxonomy): domain Bacteria; phylum Calditrichota; class Calditrichia; order Calditrichales; family JBFXGD01; genus JBFXGD01. The sequence continues at coordinate 9,328 of JBFXGD010000006.1, read as the reverse complement.
TTTTGAATAAATTCCAGCAACAGACCGAGCAGGAATTTGGGGCGATCAAGCTGGATATACCCATAAGGATCAAGAGCAAAACATTTACCAGAATATTCGGTTCGGACCGCATCGGTTTACGTGTGACCGGTAATATCACTTTTGATCTTTCCGGTAGAACCGAGAAGAGATCAGGTTCAGCAACTTCTGCATCCGAAAACAAGACGTCATTCAGTCCCAAGTTCAATCAAACTCAACAATTCACGGTTGAGGGTAAAATCGGTGAAAAAGTCACGGTCTCTGTTGATCAGAATAGTGAAGCCGTAACGGATATCGAAAACACTCTTAAATTGCGGTATGACGGTGATGAAGATGAAATAGTACAGAAAATAGAAGCCGGGAATGTTTCTTTATCTCTGCCTTCTACGAAATATGTTATATTTGGAGGTTCAAACAAGGGCTTGTTTGGTCTGAAAGCCGATCTGAAGATCGGAAATTTATATGTAACGACTATCGCCTCTCTCGAAAAAGGGCAACAACAGGAACTTAAAATATCGGGTAACGCAAGTGAATCTAAGACGACCGTAAAGGATTATGAATTCATTAAGAACCGATACTTTTTTGTTGATAAATCATATTTAGAGCAGTTTGAAGAAGGTTTTAACGGGAATGAGCCATTCACATATATCGCCGGGACAGACCTTCGCCAGCTGGATATTTATAAATCGACCGCCCTTTCCGATAATGATGCCCGAAGCGGATGGGCAGTCCTCAATCCCAATGAATATTTAAACGCGAACACAGATACGATTCAGATTGTCGATGGTAAAACAGATAAGGGTTATTTTAAGCGGCTTGATCCGGATAAGGACTATACTTTCCACAAGTACAAGGGCTATTTTACTCTTAATCAGGCTGTTGAATCAAATGAGATTCTGGCGGTTGCCTATGCAACTTCGAATGGTTTAAAGGTAGGAACTCTCAATGAAGATCTTGCCGATACCAGTCAGTCTGTCATCCTGAAAATGATAAAACCCCGGGCCATGCAACCCACAGATGTTTACGCGGATACGTGGCCACTTATGATGCGCAATGTCTATTCGCTTGGGGGAAGCAATATACAGCGCGAAGGATTCGATCTTAGAATACAATACAATGTAACCGGAAATCAGGAAGCCTATCCGGAAGGTATAGATCGTTCTTTTCTGAACCTGATGGGGTTGGATCTGGCTGATGAAAACGGAAATCCGGTTGACGGAGGTGATGAGAAAGCGGATTGGAATACGAATACAATATACTCGGCTGACGGTGTGATTATATTCCCCTCCTTAAAACCCTATAATCCTGACGAAGAAAGCCCGTTTAACGTAGAATCCCTTGCTGAAAAATACAAGGTTGACATATATAATACGAGCTATACCAATACACAGGAACTGCTTACACAAAGTAAGTTCGAAATGATTGTTACATCCAAAAGTACACGTTCGACATATGATCTTGGTTTTTATGTACTAGAGGGCAGCGAAGTTGTCACTCTTAATGGACGGACACTCCAGCGGGACACAGATTATATGATCGATTATTTCAGCGGTCAGTTAACTCTGCTATCGGATGAAGCCAAGCGCAGCAGCTCAAATATTGAAATAAAGTATGAACGAGCGAATCTGTTTCAATTAGATAAAAAAACCATTCTCGGAGGCCGCGCGGAATATCGGTTTTGGGATGATTCGTTTATCGGTTTCACAGGATTGTATTTAAATAAATCGACGATCGATCAGCGTGTACGAGTCGGGCAGGAACCTTTCAGTAATCTGGTATGGGATATCAACGCGGCGTTTAAATTCCGGCCTCGTTTTTTGACAAAAATGGTCGACGCTCTTCCGCTGGTCGAAACCAATGAAGACTCTTATGTTAATATAGAAACAGAGTTTGCTCAGGTACTGCCAGATCCGAATACTCTGAATAATGAGAGTACGGGCGATAAAGACGGTGTTGCCTATATTGACGATTTTGAAGCGAGCAAGCGGACAACAACGCTTGGAATCCGTTATAAGACATGGACTATGGCGAGCCCTCCGGTAGTTTTACCAAATCTCGGAGAGGGCGTCACACAGATCGATACGGTGGTGAATAATGCCCGGTCGCGCCTTGTCTGGTTTAATCCGTACACTCAGGTTGCCATTCAGGATATATGGCCTGACCGGGATGTCAACTCGCAAACAGGACAGACAACAGATGTGTTGGGAATGGAATACTGGCGTGATTCGTCCAGCGATCCGGACAGCGCCTGGGCAGGGGTGATGCGGACCACAGCCAGTTTTGCCGATCAGCAAAAGACAAAGTATATCGAATTATGGATTCAGGGAACGGAGGGTACCATCAATATCGATATTGGCCGTATATCCGAAGACTGGTATCTAAAGGGCAATACGATAGATAGTGAATACAGCAGGGGTGGGCTGAATACGGAGGATGACAATAATAACGGCTTGCTTGATGACGGAGAAGATATCGGTATTGACGGTATAAAAGATGGTTTGCCGGGTGATGATCCTTTTGATAACTGGAGTGAACCAAGAACCGGCGCGACAAATGTCTTCGACGGTGTCCTCTATGACGGCATTAATGGAACGGAAGGTAATGGAAATGCTCAGGGCGCGAGATATCCTGACACGGAGGATCTTGATGGAGACGGCCAGTTAAATCTGTTTAACGATTATTTTGAATATTCCTTTTCCCTCGATCCGAATGATTTAAAAGCAAGGGGATGGGTTGTTGGAACAACGGAAAAAGGCTGGCGGCAGTTCAGAATTCCAATTAAAGATTTTACCAGGATGATCGGTAATCCCGATCCTGATTTTCAGCAAATTTTTTATACACGTCTTTGGGTCAGTGATATTCCGGCTGAGAGGACACGAATTCTTATAGCAACTTTTGATTTTGTCGGAAATGAGTGGGAAGAAACCGGTATCGCGGAAAATGATTCCGCTGCTTTTGTTAAATCAGATTCGGTTTTTACGCTTGCCACCTATAATACCGAAGAGAATGTTGATGAGATTCCGGGCGGGCCAGAACCATACACATCACCACCGGGAGTGGCGGGAGAGCGTGACCGCATTACCGACGCGATTTCAAAAGAGCAGTCACTTGTGCTTAAATTTACTGATTTTCCCGGTGGTTATGTTGCCGAAGCTAAAAAGACATTGTACGGCGCGATGGAGCTTGTGAATTATAAGCGATTAAAAATGTTTATTCACGGAGATCGAAGTTTACCGTTAAATCCCGATGATGGAGACAGCTCGAATATCCGCTTTTATTTGAGATTCGGCTCGGATGCCAACAACTATTATGAATATGGCCAGGATGTTTACAAGGGATGGAGTACCCTTAATCAACTGGATATAGATCTCGATGAACTTTCGCAAGTAAAATTCACGGAAAATAATTATGCTCTGGTTGGGTCATCTCCGGGAGGGTATTATAAGGTAAAAGGGGCCCCGAGTCTCAACACGATCAGGTATTTTATAATCGGTGTCAAGAATAAGGATTCATTCGATTTTAGCGGTGAGATTTGGCTCGATGAAATGCGTCTCTCCGAGGTGCGCAGGGAAAACGCCACAGCAATGCGCCTAAAGACTGATATTAAATTAGCGGATCTTTTACGGTTCAACGCTGAGTGGGAAAGTAAAGACGCGGATTATCATGATATCGGTACTCAGTTCGGAGGGGGCAATACCCTTGAGAGACAAAATTATTCAGGATCGCTCACCCTCGATAAATTTCTTCCGGACGCGTGGGATATTTCAATCCCCATTGACGCGCGCGCGTCATACAGTAGAAATGTGCCAAAGTACTACCCAAGAACGGATATTCTTACCGGGTATAAGAATGACTCTTTTGACAAAAAATTAAAATCACTGTTCGGTGTCCGCGATCTGCCACCGGAACTGGAGGATCAGGTTTCATACAGCGAGGTTCTCGGCGTCGGTACCACGATCCGTAAAAGATCGAAATCTAAATCCTGGTATTATCGTTATACGGTTGATGAGATTGTGCTTGATTTTGATTATTCAAAAAAACACAGCAGCGACTGGGAAACAAAATATAATGACTCGGAGCAGTATAAAGAGTCGGTTCGCTATAAAATACCATTTGGAAAGAATAATTTTGTTTCTCCGTTTAAGTTTACTCAAAAAATTCCGCTGCTTGGTAAACTGAGCGATGAGAAATTCTATTATTCACCAAATGATATTAATTTATCTCTTGATATTTCAGATGTGGAAACGGATCTTCTCCGTAGGTCCTCCGCAGAGAACAAGCGGACAATAAGTACCTCATCTACAAGATCGGTTAATACAGGTTACCGGATGTTTAGCAGTCTGAATTTTACATATTCAAGATCACACCGGGCAGATGCCGATTATGTCGGATTGAAACATGAGGAAATGTTTAAAGAAATTTTTACAAAATTCAATTTTGGCCTTGATACCGATATTAACCAGAGCTTTGGCGCGGATTATAGACCGAACCTTATCAAATGGTTGAAAACGGATCTTTCTTACAATTCGAATTTTAGTTATTCTCTGACAAATAATTATCAATACAAGCAAAGTACGAGCAGAGTCGGAAAGCGTATTGGACTGACCCTGAACCCAAGCGTGCTTGTGAACAGTATCTATACTCCAAATTCCAGGAAACAGACAACCGCGGGCAGAGGCAGGCCCACCCCGCAATCGCAGACTGATCCCGAAAAAGATAAAAAAGATGAAGGTGACAAAAAAAGTTTCCCGAATCCATTGATTCTTATTTATAAGTTTTTTGATTCTTGGCAGAGCATCCAGATGAACTATTCAATAGACGATAATATCTCAAATCCATATCTGAATGATATACCCGACTGGCAATATCAGTTCGGGTTATCTAGCAACACAGGAGTTGGCCAGGATTCAAGTTTGTTGGATGACGGTATTAATTTGATAGGTCCAAGCCTAAGTCAGACCCGCTCTATAAGAACATCAACAAGTTACAATTTTACTAAAAATATAAAGGCGTCATTTAATCATGATTTTTCAGAATCGGAATCCAGTTCCGATTACGGAAATAACCGCTCAGGAAACCGGTCTATTTCATTCCTGGCTTTGGGTGATGATCCACTCACCGATTTTAAAGGGTTGAATGCTGATTTACGACGGTTTGTACCGGATTGGAATGTGCAAGTGTCAGGTGTGGAAAAATATCTGTTCTTCCCAACTTTTGCTCAATCGGTGACTGTTGATCACGGACATTCCGGTAAATATACAGAAAACAAATCTCTTAAACTGGATGGCAGTTTTGTGCCAACATCGCAATCTTTCAGCAGCAACTGGCAGCCATTAGTCGGATTTAACATACGCACCGTCTGGGGAGTTTCCGGGAATATCAGAACCACACAGAGCACAAGTTACTCGTATAATACCGGTGCCGGCGCGACAAAAACGGAAACAAGTTCTCTTACAATCACCATGAGTTACGCTAAAACAGCCGGGTTCAGAATACCGATCTGGCCATTCAAGTCGAAATCGTTCAAAAATGAAGTGAATTTTAGTTTAACCTTTGACCGTTCACAAAATACAACATTCCAGAAACAGTTTGATCAGGACAATTTTGAGGAAAAACAGGATAATAAGTCCTGGAAACTGAGACCCTCAGCCAGCTACCGTTTTAATACCAAAGTACAGGGCAGCTTGTTCTTTGAAACCGGCGCCACCGAAAACAAAATTTCAGGTACCTATACGCATAGTGAATTTGGAATGAATGTAAATATTGCGATCAGGGATTAGACCTTTCTAAAGTTTAAGGAGTGATGACATGTCCAGGCGTATTTTTTTTCTGTTCCTTCTAGGCAATCTCACATTTTGTTCACCGGCGCTGCCTCAATTTGATGGTCAAAGGGCATTTGAATATCTGGTCAGACAGGTTGATTTCGGTCCGCGGAATCCCGGAAGCAAAGGCCATAAAGAATGCCTGAATTATCTGAAAACGGAGCTGGAAAAAACCGCTGACAGTGTAATTTTACAGCCATTTATTCATTACGACCGTCTTAACAATAAAAATGTACCGTTAACAAATATAATTGCATCCTACAACAGTAAAGCCGGCAAAAGAATATTTTTCGCGGCACACTGGGATACGCGGCCGTTTGCCGATATGGATCGGAAGGGTGATAAGGACCGCCCGATACCAGGGGCTAACGACGGCGCGAGTGGAGTTGCTGTGCTGTTGGAAATCGCGAATCACCTGAAGAGTAATCCTCCGCAAATCGGGGTGGATTTGATTTTATTTGACGGCGAGGACTATGGGCCTGAAGGTCATCTTGAAGAATATTTCCTGGGATCGCGTTATTTTGTTCAGAATAAAGGTAATTACAGACCGCGTTACGGAATCCTGCTGGATATGATAGGGGACGCTAATCTGAATATACCGATTGAAGGCTTTTCACAACAGTCCGCGCCCCATATCGTGGACAAAGTATGGTCGGCTGCCGAAAGTATCGGCGCTTATCAGTTTGAACGAACCATTGGACAATATATCAATGATGACCACGTAATATTGATTGAAGGCGGGATTCCATGTATCGATGTGATCGACTTTGCTTATCCTGATGAAAATCACGGTTACTGGCATACCCGGGAAGATACACCAGATAAATGCAGTTCAGAGAGTCTTAAAACGGTCGGCCAGGTTATGCTCGAGGTCATATACAATGAAAAATAATTTAATTAGATTAATTTAATAATCATATACAGGATTTGATTCTTAATGAAAAACAAACAAGACTGGCTTGAAATAAAAATTTACCTGAATCCGGAAAATCTGGAATGGCTTTCTCCATATTTGTTCGCGCTGGGTTCAGAGGGTATTTTCGAACGTGAAAATGATTTTTTTGTATATTTTAAAACGGGGGAATGGAATCAGGAGAAATTTTACCTGCTCAAGCAATATCTGGCAGAAAGTTCCCCTGAGCATGGTGAAACGAATATTGAAACATTAGACTTGCCGGATGAAGACTGGAATGAAGCCTGGAAGGAGAGCTTTAAGACATTTCATCTCGGCGAAAATATTGTAGTCAAACCGGATTGGGATTCATATTCGCCTAATCCCGGTGAAACAGTCATCACTATTGCTCCAAAAATGGCATTCGGAACGGGTCATCATGAAACTACTCAGCTCATTCTAATGATGCTCGAAAAATATCTCCGGGCGGATCAGAGTCTGCTGGACGCGGGAACGGGCAGCGGAATTCTTGCTATTTACGGTGCTATGCTGGGCGCGAATCCGGTGGTAGCCTTCGATAATGATCATGTGGCGACCGAAAACACTCTCGAAAACGCGGGATTGAATGGTGTTTCTGAAAAAATTACATGTTTTACCGGAGAGCTGATAGATGCGGGGAAGGATCGGTTTGATATGATTGTGGCGAATATTAACCGGAACGTGTTGCTCGATCTCGCTTCTGGTTTTTTCGGATTTCTGAAGCCCGGAGGCAAATTAATCTTATCCGGATTACTTATTGTCGACGAAGATGTCATTATGGATGCCTACAGAAAAAATGGCTGGACTATGATTCATAAGGAACAGCGTAAAGAGTGGATGGCACTCGTTTTAGACAGAAAATAATATGAGTCAGACTTACGCGGTAATAGATCTTGGAACAAATTCAGTTCTACTGTTAATCGGTAACATTGGTGCTGATAAACGGGTTGAAGCTCTGCATCATGCATTCAGAGTAACGCGAATAGGAGAAGGACTACAACTAACCGGTCGCTTATCGGACGCCGCGATGAATCGCACAATAAATGTGCTGGCCGAATATCTGAAAATTATTAAGCGATTCAATCCTTTTCAGGTGAAAATAATCGCCACAGCGGCTCTGCGAACGGCATCAAACAGTGATGATTTCATTCAAAGGGTCGTAAATGAATTGGGGATTAAAATTGAAATTATCAGCAGCGAAGATGAAGCAAAATACGGGTATTTTGGAGCGTTGGACGGACTGAGGCATGTGAACGAAAAAATTCTGGTTATGGATGTGGGCGGAGGAAGTACAGAATTGACCATCGGAGACAACGACAGTATTCATAAGTATCAATCATTGTCTCTTGGTGTTGTCACGCTCAGAGAAATCATGGGAATGAAAGATACACTCTGCAGCGGTGACAGGCTTAAGGCAATCGCGTATATAAAGCTAAAACTCGAAGAGTTGAAATTTCTTGGGGATATAGCCGGTGATATAAAATTTGTGGCCACTGGCGGAACAATGTCATCGATTGCCGCCATCCGTGAGAAAATGATTGAGTACGATCCATTAAAAATTAACGGTTACAGACTCAGCAGAGACGAAATATGGAAGATGTACTATACGCTTAACGGGATGACCATCGAAGAACGTAAAGGTTTGCCTGGTCTCGAATCAGGCCGTGAAGATGTCATTCTTTATGGATTATTAATTTATCTGACGATGCTGGAGCTCAGGAGAATAGAGACAGTTATTGTCAGCGACCGGGGCATTCGCTATGGAATGTTAAAGAGAATGGCTGGTAGGGTATTTTAAGTACTGAGATAAATTTAAGTATGGTTCGATTGACCATCGGAAAATTGAATGCCGAAAACAAAACGGACAGGTGATTCAATGATCAGAAATAGATTATTATTTATTATTTTTTCAGGAATGGTTCTGCTGTTTTCATGTTCGGATGATGAAAATGGGGTTCAAACCGGGAGTGATCCGGAAATTCTTGCTGCCTGGCTAAATGAAAGCTGGAATTTATCATCACAAAATCAGAATCTTGTTGAGGTTCAGGTTTATGATCCACAGGGTCTCAATGAGCTTGAAAGTGTAACCCTTGAACTGCAAAATATTTCAGGATCTGTGGTTTTTCGGGATTCTCTTTATGATGACGGCGCCTACTATCATCAGGCATCCGGAGATGTGCTGGCAAAAGACGGGATATTCAGCAACCGTTTTACACCGTCTCAAATGACAACCGGAGCGGGGCTGTACAAATTCATTTTTCTAGCAAAAGATAAAAACGGCAATACTTCCATTCCGTTGTCAAGAGAAGTCGTTTTCGATTTCAGCGGGAATATCCGTATCACAAATACAGTGCTCCCGGATACATTAAAAAGTGGGATTACTGCAGAATATTTGTATGTCACGGCCGTGGACAGCATAGGCGCGCCTTCAGCCGGGAGCGTATATTTTAATACAAAAGACGCGGAGAACACTTTTGTACTCAGCACGCTTGCCATGTACAATGACGGCAATTTTTCAGCGCATGGTGATGTAACGGCGGCTGATTCAATATTTTCA